>JAAEPL010000449.1 GCA_024232675.1 Planctomycetaceae bacterium | reverse complement strand
TGGTGAATCTTCACCGAATCGTAAGCAAGAGGTTTTTAATACCAGCGGTTGTTTCAGCACATAGGGTACTTCAGTCAATAATTTACCATCGAAAAATAATCTCGCTTTGCCATTACCGACGGTCACGGCTAGGTGGTGTCGATCTTGATTCCCAGATTCAACACTCCAGTCGCCAATCAAACGATGGTCCGCAGCGAGGAAAAGGTCCCCCAGGATGAATCTCATCGCGCCATCATTTTCGATATTTTTACTCGCGTCAAAATCGAAAACCAATTCCGAATTTTCCACTTTTCCGCCACCGTAAGCCGAAAATAGCCGTCGATGCCCTGCGGGAACCGACTGGACGTGTGCTGCCAACGTAAATTCGGTGCCTAGATTCCTGGTTTCAGGTAAGGGTATTGAAACAGGTTTGGAAATAGTTAGCGACTGTTCTCCCCACAATGGTGTCACTTGATTGAGCTTGGGTGAATTGATGAGGTCAATGTTCCGCCGCAGCCAAGCACTTTTTGTTTGTCGGATTTCATCAGGTGTTACCTCCGGAATGAGGATTGGTCGCGTTACCATCTCTCCGCTCTGGTAATCAGCGTGGAGAGAAGCAAAGCCATCGGTTCTCAGTCGATATCGCTCTACATAAGACGTTGGTTGCCCGTAATTTTTGCACACATAGATAGCCATTTCTGACGGCGAGATTGGCACGATACCTCGGGCGGCATAATTGGAACGGGAAACCCAGTTTTCTGCGCCCAAGCCGGGGCGGACGAACGAACTCATGAATGGTCTATCGTATTGATTACCCCCCCGTGTGCTGAGCAAAACGATGTCACTGCAGTCATTGAAATATCTTTTCTCGACGCCAATGTTATCGGCATCCTGTTCGGTAATAACTTTGCGGCCGGGCAGAAAGCGTGCCGCTAAACCGACTGAGAGATGAGGGGCTCGAAAATAGGGTGTGGTTTGATTGGTGTATAAATGTTCGTCGGGAGTATCACCGAACGACATCGGCTGGGGGGCGGTCCAATGGATGAAATCCACCGAGGTGGTGCGACTGACTGTGCGGTATCCAGCAAACTCTCCTTCGCTCCAGGTGCGAAAGTAACAGACATATTGTCGCTCTACCGGCGACCAAAATGCGACGTTTTGCGAATCGAAAATGCCATCTCGAAAAACGGGTTCTTGTTGTAAGCGTTTCCAGTGAAATCCATCTTCTGATGTGAAAGCGACTAACCCAGTTTCATGAGTGCCGGCCAATGCCTTAAACCGCTGCTGCGGTATTGTGTTTGGGTTTTTATCAAGGAAGGGGGCAAAGTTATGTGAGAGCGGTTGCTGGTTCATCATCACGATGTTGTTAGCACGGGTGCCCTGATATTCATATATCCCCAAGTCTGGTTTTTTCCAATGGATGCCATCGACGCTGATCGCACAGCAGGTTACTTCATCATTGGTTCCGTCTTTCCCAGCCAGCGCGAGACCGCGATAGTACATGCGATAAAGATCGTGATCGGGATCGTGAATGACCGTCACGTATCCTGAAAAAGCGCCCTCCCAAGGCTGGTCAAATTTCAAAGCGACTCCAGCCGGTTGAGGTGCGTGGAGCTGAAGACGCGTGTTGCGAGTTTGGTCAATCAGGTATTGGTCGATAAACAGCTCGCGGCGTTTATCCAGCTGAAGTAGTTTTGCTGGAACCGCGTGATGGGAATTCAGGGCAGGCTGTTGTTGAGCTAACGTGATTTCAGGGCCGCATGCCACGGTCACTAAAATCAGTCCAACGATGGGTAATATTGCTTTGCGAAATCTCGCCATGTTAACTTCTCCTTCTGGGGATCAGTCTAATTCAAAACGAGAGGCGGGGGGCGGTTTTTTATGGTGCCTATGTTCTGTACCCGCCATTTGGCACACGCCCGTGGTGTTAGCGGGCAAATGTCAGTGGCAAGGTGCGGGCACCTTCGGTTAGGGGCGTAATGAATCCGTTCGGTTGGATTCCAGTTTGCGCTTGGTAGCGTGAGCTGATCTCACGCATTAATTTTTTAGCATTCGAGCGGTGGACCAAACTGACCGTGCAACCACCGAATCCACCTCCCGTCATGCGTGTACCGAAAATACGTTCTGGTAGGGAGAGCTTTTGAGTGATGTCAACGAGTAGATCGAGCTCCTTGCAACTAACTTGGAAGTCGTCGCGCAGTGAGGCATGGCTGGCATGCATCAAATGAGCGATCGCTTCCAGATCTC
>JAAEPL010000448.1 GCA_024232675.1 Planctomycetaceae bacterium | reverse complement strand
TGCCTGAAATATCGCTTCGTTACGCTCAGGCCCTTGATGCGGCGACCCCCGCATCCATCGAGTCATTTTTCTTTTCCAACAGCGGCGCGGAGGCTGTTGAAGGCGCCATTAAACTTGCCAAGGCGGCAACCGGACGATCCAACGTAATCGCTTTTGAAGGTGGCTTTCACGGACGCACCTCCATGGCCATGGCACTGACAACCAGCAAAAAAACGTATCGGGCCGGCTATCAACCGTTGCCCTCCGGCGTTTTCATTTCTCCATTCCCTAACGCCTTTTACTACGGTTGGGAATCCGACCAGGCCGTTGCCTTTTGCCTCAAACAACTGCGGCGCCTACTCCAGACACAAACGCCACCTGAAGAAACGGCTGCGATGATTATCGAGCCTGTCTTGGGCGAAGGCGGTTTTGTGCCCGCACCGGCAAGCTTCTTGACCGGCTTGCGGAATATTTGCGACGAAACGGGAATCCTGTTGATCGTGGATGAGATTCAGTCCGGATTTGGGCGAACCGGTAAAATGTGGGCGCACGAACACAGTGGCATCCTGCCAGACATCTTGATCATGGCAAAGGGTATCGCCTCGGGTTTACCGATGTCAGCTATTGGCAGTTCTCAGGAATTGATGTCACGATGGCCCAAAGGCTCTCATGGGGGAACCTATGGTGGCGGATCGGCCGTCGCGATGGCCGCGGCGCTGGCCACCCTGAACGTGCTTGAAGAAGAACAGCTGATTCCAAACGCGGCGCGGATGGGAAACTATCTCCGCGAACGTCTTGATTCGATCCTCTCATCTCTGGCGATTTCTTTTGACCTGCGAGGCGCCGGTCTGATGATGGGCGTTGAGTTTGACAACAACGGAACGCCGGACAGCCATCGCGCCAGTCATATTCAAAAGCAATGTCTTCAGGCAGGACTCATGTTGCTGATCTGTGGAACGGGAGGGAATGTAATCCGCTGGATTCCTCCGCTCAATGTCAGTCAGGACGAACTGGATTCAGCGCTGCAAATCTTTGAATCCGCAGCGAAGTCCAGCGTCCTAGCCAATGACTGAACGTTATCCTTGCGGTTTTCCACCTCATCATCATGAGCCCAGCTCCATCGAGATACCCACAACGGACTTCAAGCCGTTCGTGGAATCCTTGGGGCTCCTTGTGCTGATTGTCGCCCAAGTGAGGCGACCGCAAACGCTGTCCGACGGAAGACGATTTCGATTACCGACCTCGATATCGAAGCCCGGCTGGAACTGTTAAATCGGGTTCAAGAACAATGTTTCTGTGGAACGCTGCCGCCATCGAAATCCTCTCCGCCAACCGCTGAAACGCCAGATGCTCCCTTCCAATTGCTGGCGATACAAAAGGAGTTCGATGCCAGCTCGGATTTGATTTCATCTCAACCAGATCACATTGCGATTGATTGGGTTGGTGCAATTCCAACGTCCGTTATTTGTGAGTTGGCAATGGCGTTTAAAGTTTGGAACGCATGCCCATGCAACTCACTCAATCAGCCAAACGGCTTCATCCAGCTCAATGCTCCAGGGGAATAATGGACCGCTGGGATCGGTGAGGTAAACGACGCCGGCGATCACATCTCCATTGACGGGGTTGATGAATCGGCTGAGATCACCCTGTGGGGTGACCTCTATCGCATTATCAAAGTCTTGGACGGGTCGACTATCGACCAATTCACGACGATTATCCGAGGGGCGGTAAAGAAAGATCTGTTGGATTACCGGACCCGATTCGCCACCAATCATTCGTGATTCAAGGCGAAAGCGAAACGATGTAGGGGACGTCACGCTGCTGGCCCCCACCAACACCAGATCTACCTTTTGCTTAATTAAGTTGCTGGTGGGAGAGGGGTCGATTTCAAATCGCAGGTCATCACTGGCATGCAAATCGCCCACCCCACCGTTGATTGGGATTCCATCAAGCAGTTTACGTCCCATGGGCAACGTCGGCTCTGCGGCAGTGTTCAACGAGAGCGGGTCGAATGAATTTCCGGACATGATTAATAAACTATTCAACGTCACTGAATCCGAATAGTAGTTCACATGAGTTGATTTGATGTTATCGAAGATCGCGTTGAGCCATGCTTGATCGGCCGCATCGGTACCCGTCATCGCCGCTACACCAACGGGGGCGCGAAAAAACAAGTCGCTCCAAAAATTCAACGGGTTCCCATTTAGGCGGTAGCCTCCAAGAATTTGATTAGGGTTTCCGCCCGATGCTTGCTGAAAAAATTCGGAGAGCATTGCCGCTTGCTCCTGAGAAGTGATATCGCCCATAAGCACGGCGTCCGCACCGATTCGCCAAGGCACGCGTCCTGCGTTGTACCAATAATCTCCATCATGAGGGCTCTCTAGAAAATTAGGCGGCGCGGGACTGAATTCGCCCGTGCTTGAGTCCATCACAATAAAATCGGGAAGCAGACCCGTGCCATAATCTGATTGAATATCGGATATCGCTTGTTGAATGGTCTGTACGACCTGATCCCATTGGGCCTGGTTACCCGAGGCAGTGCCGAACACGCGAAAATGTCCGGTCATGAAATCGCTTGAGCGGGTCGTCCATTGGCTATAAGTTCCGCCGCTAAAAGGATTGACCCAATCACCGAGCATCGGCAGATGACTGTTGGGTCCAATGGTTGAGTCATAGATCGCTTCGATGACATTTAAGGCTTCTTGCCGATAGTTAATTGGCCCATCGCTCCCCCATTGTGCATCAGCCAGA
>JAAEPL010000447.1 GCA_024232675.1 Planctomycetaceae bacterium | reverse complement strand
CGCTTTGCCGGCGGATCAGCGCCAGAATCTTCGCCGACTTTTTCTATAGGTAATAGTTTTGGGGACTTTAGAATAATTTTTATCTTCGATTGACTGAGTAACGCCGACAACTCCGGTTCGTTAAGCGATTCTTACCCAACGTCTATAACCGACCAGAATACTCGCCTGCTATCGATTGTGTACCTTGGTTCACTTTCAGGTCTCGCGGTTTTTACTCGAGCGAAGACACGCTATGGTATGACCGGTTAGAGTGATGAGAGCGATCCACGGCGCCAAACCCAGTGGTGAATAGCGGGGTCTAGCAAAGCAAATTTGGAGCAACATGTTTTTTGGCAACCCAGTTGAATTTTGGTTTTTCTAATCCCATCGTAACCAAAACTGCAATTTTCCAAGGCGCGTCCCAGGACTCTTAAAATCCAGTGAGAGCATTAACGTGGCAAGTGTAGAGAAATCAGAAGGCAGCCTTTTGCTAGGCGCAGTATTCACAATTGCCGCGGCCTTTGCCGTTGCGACAATGGCATCCATCGTAAAGTGGTCCTCTGTAGCGGTCTCGACCGAATTGTTAATGATCCTGCGTTGGGCCATTGGTTTGCTGATCTTTTTCATCCTGCTGTTTCTTTTTCGGCCTCGCTTAGGCCTTAAGACTGACCAGCCATTTGCTCAAGCCATGAGCGCTTTTTGTTGGACGGGATCGATCTATTGTTATTACCTTTCGTTGCAATGGATCCCCATGCTGGATGCCACGCTGCTCTTAAATACGGGATCTCTCTTCGCGCCGTTGATTGCTCGAGTTTTAGCAGGAGAAAGGCAAACGCCTCTCGCATGGTTGGCAAACGGAGTCGGATTCATAGGAATTGTTGTAGTACTGCAACCCACCGCGAGCTCATTTAATCCGGCTTCCTTACTGGGATTAGCTGCTGGGATACTCATGGCATTTAGGCTTTATATAAATCGGCAACTTGGGGCGAAAGAGCCGTTTGAACGCACCACGTGCTATTCACTGGCCTTCGGATTACCCATTTGTTTAGTCGCTTTTATGATTGCTGGGTTTCCGATTTATAATTGGACGGGCCACATGTTTACCCCTTCGGAAAAACTGATCCCCTGGTTAACCGATGGGCTCATGATCGGTGCCGCATTACTCTTAGGGGCTTTCGCGATGGCACAAACGGGTTTCAGCGCGGCCAGTTTACGTTTCGCAAAAGTAGGCCAAATCGCCCCTTTCAGGTACTTCGGCATAATTTTCACGGCTTTGTTTGACTACTTTATTTGGGAGCACATACCGACAAAATCAGCTTGGATTGGGTTTGCCATCATTTTCTTGTCCGCCATGGCGCTCTTGAAAATTCCCAAAATTGATGCCAAACCCAACAGTCCAGAAACCACGGATAGTGGATCAGAACACATCAAAAAAGGTTCCTGACACCTTTTCTTTTCAGCGTGTCTTTCCAAATCCGAAGCCGTCGAACGAATCGGTTAGGGGCTGGGGCGTGCGTCGCACTCAGCGGCCACCAGTCGCTACTTTGCGAACTCACCCTCGTGTTTTTTCACCGCGGCCAAGATGTGCTTCTCCATCGAGGCGACAATTCGTTTGGCACTCGATTTCACCCGTGAACGTGCATACCACCGAGCGAACCAAGGAGCCGGCGTCTCAATCTTCAGCTGTAAAGTCTGTTTTACTTCCGACTTTCCATCTTTGGAAAACATCTCGGTCGTTACCGAGTAACCCAACAATCGCCCTTGAGGCTGGTTTAGTTTTATTAACGATTCAATTTTTTCTGGGACAATCGTAACGGTTTGAGTTAATTCAGCGACGGTCGTTCCAATGTATTCATCCGTGAATTCGACCTTAAGTTGTCCCTCGGCATTGACTTGCCAGTGCGGATGCAAAAAATCGATTTTCCCTAAATGGAAATCCGTGTTGTCCCATTTTTGTGAGATCAGCTTGCTGCCCGGATCTGCATTGATGATCTCTTTACATGCATTGGAACGAACCATGATCTTGCGCAATTCTTCAAAAGGCAAATCGACTTTGAAACTACCAGATTCCGTCACGTCGACCGCGTAACGACTGCCCATAGAAGTGACCCATAAAAGACCGAGCACCAGCACAACAATCCCAGCCGCTCCCATAATTTTTGTCGATTTCTGCATTCTGATGACTCGCTTAGGTTACATAGATCGATCGGTCCGGCCTCTTCCAGAGGCCGCTCGCCAAACAAGCTAAAACGACGAGCCGTGATTAGCAATAGAAATGGCCAAGGTTTTAACTGTAGTCCTCGTTTTTCCGAAAAAAAGCCTGCCGGGCAAGGTGCGAAGCTGTGACCGACTGATTAGAAGGGCTAAGACATAGTGTTCCGCTTGCTT
>JAAEPL010000446.1 GCA_024232675.1 Planctomycetaceae bacterium | reverse complement strand
GTCAGCACCGGAGGAGGTGCGAGTTTGGCGATGCTGGAAGGGCAGTCTTTCGCGGCCTTCGAAATTCTAGACGACGCCTGATAACGGGCATCCTTTCAAGCTAGTTCACAGGGAATCATCCCTTTCTTGCCCCCAAAGTCGATGGCGATGTGGGAGCAGGGTGGCCCGTTGAGAGAATTCGCGCGACCGTTATCCCCGCGACGATTCGACAGTGGATGTGCGGCTCGTTAGGATGGCGATCGTTGCTTTTATCGGTGATTTTTTCTCTAGGAATTATCAAATGACACGGTTTTATTTAATCACTCGTTTCTGTCTTCTGCTGTTGCTCGTTGCGATTGCGTTTGATTTTGAAAGACCGGTCAACGCTCAGTCCCTCCAATTAAAAGATCTGCCGGGTTGGGATCGAGTGGAGCAGGCATCCGCGGATGCGGCCAAAATACCAGTTGCTAGGCTGAGCGATTTTCGCTGGATGCCGGACGCGCTCTATTTCAAGAAGGCAGGCGACACGTATTTTCGCATCGATTTTGCAACGGGCGAAATGACGAAAGTCGCGGCCGCTGACGTGCCGGAAGCTGCCCCGACCGCACAGGGCCCCAAACAGGGTCGCCGACCATCGGCTCAGCGCGCACGCCAGCGAGAATGGGTGCAATCGAGTGACGCAAAATGGAAAGCCTCTTTTCGCGATTACAATATCGTGCTGGAATCATTAGATGAGAAACAGAAACCCGTGGGCGAACCTATTCAGGTAACCACGGCAGGGTCAGAGAAGCATCGCTATGGAACCGCATGTTGGGTGTACGGTGAAGAGCTTGATCAGAATGATGCGATGTGGTTTTCACCCGACAATCGAAAGCTGGCCTTTTACGAAATCGACGAAGGGCACATGAAAACCTATTTTTTGACCACTCGGAATACTCGTCTGTACACCGGTCTGCATAAAGAACAGTACCCCACGGCGGGTGAGGATAACCCCCATGTGTCGCTCCATATCTTTGATTTGGATTCCCGTAAAACGGTGAAGGTCAAGGTCGACGGGCCGATCGACCAGTACATCTATAACGTGCGCTTTTCAGCGGACGGAAAGCAACTGCTTTTCCACCGTACCAATCGTTGGCAAAACGAACTCGAACTGATGGCTGCCGACGTAGCGACCGGAGACACCACGGTGGTGGTGGCCGAGAAACAGGATACCTGGCAGGAAAATGCGCCGCTTATGCGTTTCCTGGAGGATGGGCAGACGTTTATTTGGGAAACCGAAAGGTCTGGTTGGAAGCAGTTTCAATTGCGAAATTTAAAGGGCGAAAAAATTTGCGATCTGACTCCGGAAGTTGCCTATCCGGTGCAGGATATCGTTTTGTTGGACGAGGAGCACGGTTGGCTCTACTACACCGCTTACAGTGATGACAATCCTTTGAACTTACACTTGCATCGAACACGGTTGGACGGCACGGGGCAGCAAAAATTGACCTCAGGTGATTTCACGTTTTCCGGGTTTGAGATTGCCCCCACTCACGACAAGTTTACAGCGCAGTACGAGACGATCAGTTCGCCACCGGCAACCGGGCTGTGGAAGATGAGCGAAACCACCAGTGATAAAATGGCTGTGCTTGCCGCTGTTCCCACCGAGGCACTCAAGGACGCCGGTTTTGTGCCCGGTGAATTATTCTCGTTTAAGGCCAGTGACAATAAAACGGACATTTACGGCACGCTCTACAAACCACGTGATTTCGACCCGAACAAAAAGTATCCCTTGCTGGTGGATGTGTACGGGGGGCCACATTCTGTCGGGGTGACCAATCGTTTTCGCGCGATGCAACCTTATTGTGAATTAGGTTTTGTGATTGCCAAGATTGGTAATCGAGGCACGATTAACCGCGGTAAAGCTTTTGAAAGTGCCAATTACTTAAAGCTCGGTCTGGTGGATATGGATGATCAAGCGGACGGTGTGAAGTTCCTGCGAAAACGGGATTATATCGATGGGGAACGAGTCGGGATTTCAGGGCACTCGTACGGTGGTTACATGTCGGCGTTGGCGTTGCTGAGGTATCCCAATATCTTCCATGTGGGTGTGGCGGGAGCTCCGGTAACCCATTGGAAAAACTATGACACGATCTACACCGAAAGGTACATGCGTACGCCAGCGGAAAATAAAGCAGGCTACGAACGCGGAAGTTGCATGGCATACGCCGATCAATTGCAAGGAAAGCTATTCATTCTGCACGGGTTGGTCGATGATAACGTCCACCCCTCCAATACTTGGCAATTGGTCAAAGCGTTGCAGGATGCGGGTAAACGATTCGATTTGATGGTCTATCCCAACAGCGCCCACGGGTTTCGCTACGGCTCCCTGAAATGGGACTATTTTGTGCGACATCTAAAACCCGAATCGGCGGACGGTCAGGCAGAAGCTGAGCAAAATTAACGGACGCCGCGAATAGGCTAACGAGTCAGACGGCGGACGAATTGGAGTGTGATCAGTCCGCAAATGATAGCGACGGTTCCGGCGATTAATGCTGATTGATACTCCCCGAAGATGATGAAGCCCGTCATCGGTAGAACGCTATAGACAAGGACTGAGGCGATCACGGCGGCGCATATCGAAATCCCTAAATCAGAATCTGCGACAACATCCGGGCATTGCTTGGCGATGGGTTTCCAGCCAGGGCCACCGGGGTGAATTTTGGTGTAGAAACTGGTGAGCTTCTCCATCGATTCAGGTTTCGTAAGCAAGGTGGTAAGCAACCAGCAGACGATGGAGGCAAAAGCGACCAGCATGATTTTGACTTGAGCTCGCTCGACCACGATGATCTCCAAGGAGCTACTTTTTTCACCGACACCAATCAGCAGAAAGAAAATCAGGGAAGCAAGCATCGCCACAATTTCGGTCCATGCATTGATTCGCCACCAGAACCAGCGGAGCATGAAAACCAACCCGGTGCCGGCGCCTAAGGCCAGCAGGATATTCCAAATCGCATCAATGGAAAAATCCTTCATCATCCAAGTTGCCATGCCCCCAGCGATCAATACGATGACCGAGGCCACCCGGGAAGCGTTCGCGTAGTGTTTATCGGATGCCTCGGGTTTGATAAACCGCTGATAGACATCCTTAACAAGGTAGGACGCACCCCAGTTCATTTGGGTACTAATCGTTGACATAAATGCTGCGAAAAACGTAACCAGCATCAAACCTCGCAGACCGGAGGGAGCCAGGTCTGCAATTGCCTTGGGGTAGCCCACGCCCGGATCAAATCCACTGTCTGCGACATAGTTGGAGCGGAGTTCCGGGTACATCGCCAGCGCCGCAAAAGCCACCATGATCCAAGGCCAAGGACGCAAGCAGTAGTGGGCGATCTGGAACCACAGTGTGGCGAGTAAACTGTGGCGTTCGTTTTTGCAGGAGGCCATCCGCTGAACCACATAGCCTCCCCCACCCGGTTCCGCGCCGGGGTACCAGGTGGCCCACCATTGCATCAATGCGATGATCGAAAAGGCATACAGCGGCATCCACACATTTTCACCACTGAAGTCGGGCAGGAAATGCAGCGCCTGTTCGCCGCCGTCAAATTGTGCCGTGACTTTTTCGCGAAGCGCATCCACCCCACCGACATGTTTAACGGCAATCCAAGCCAGCAAAATACAGCCGATCATGGCCAAAATAAATTGCATGACGTCAGCAAAAGCGACCCCCCACATTCCCGAGAGCGTGGCGTAAACGCCAACAACGGCCAAGCAACCGATCAGCAACCACCATTGGCGACTGGCAGATTCGACAGCCCCGGAAAATATCGTGGCCTCAAAGAAGGTGATCATGGCACCACAAACCCAGCCAATGATAATAGCATTGACTAGCAACGCGACATAAACGGCACGCACCCCTCTTAGCGCGGCAGCCGGTTTTCCGCCGTAACGCAATTCGACGAATTCGACATCGGTCACAACTTCGCTACGCCGCCAGAGCTTGGCATAGACGAAAACAGTGATCATGCCACCCGCCGCGAAGGCCCACCAAATCCAGTTTCCGGCCAAGCCATCTTTGATGACGATTCCTGTAACCGCCAATGGAGTGTCAGCAGCAAACGTGGTGGCGACCATACTGGTCCCGGCAATCCACCAAGGCAAAGAGCGGCCTGAGATGAAAAACTCATTCAGGCTTTTACCCGCGCGACGACTGAAGCCGATACCGATTGCCAGAGTTGCCAAAACATAGGCGGCGATAATGAGATAATCGAGTGCAGTAAGCGTCATCGGAAAAGCAGTTCCTATCTTTGAGAATGACGTTCGATCAATGCCGACATCCTAATCGAAATCGCCTCGTCTGTGACGATCTCGAATTAAAAACAGCGCTTTTGCCAAGCGGCAATCCCCCGGTTAAAAACACTTACCGCCGCAAGTGCCAAACCGGAAACCAACGTTAGCTCGTTAGTGGATTCGCTTGATGACGTGCCAGCCGAATGGACTGGTTTGGGGATCGTATTTCGCCAAACCTACCTCGCCAACTTCCAGGGGAAATCCCACATCGCCAAAAGCGGCAACCATATCGCCCCTCGGAAAGACACTTTGCAGTGGCTTGCTGCGGATCTTTTCAGAGGCTTGGCCTTTGTTTGCCAGATGGTAGATTCCGGGGGCCGAGTCATCCGTGTGTTCCTCGACTAGTTGGTCGAAGTTGTCACCACTTTGGGCCGCTTCCAGCACTTCCATGGCCAAGGTTTGGGCTTCCGTTTGGGAACGCGTAATTTCCTTGCCCTGCACGGATCCGTCGAATCCGATCAGGATGTGTTGGACGGTAATGTGGCTGGATTGGCCGTTCTCGAGGACCGCTGAATTAGCAACCAAGTCGGGAACCTTCAAGCTGCGAGCCGTGCAGCCGGTTAATAACAGTCCACTGACGATGCCAATTGTCAGCCAATGATAAAATCGACGCATGGGTCCCTCCATCCACATGGATTATCGAATTCGCTTAATAATGTGCCAGCCGTACTTGCTGGTAGTTAAATCGTAATCTGCCATGCCAATTTCACCAACCTCAAGTGGGAATCCCACGTCGCCAAATGCGCTGATCATGCGGTTACGAGGAAAGATCTTCTCTGAAGTCTTCTCTGCGGACATATCGGGTTGGGAGAAAAAGTTAGCCATCTGATAAATACCTGGATGGGAGTCGTCGGTGTACTCCTTCACCAACCCATCGAAATCTTCACCCGCTTTTGCGCGTTTTAGCAGTTCGTTTGCCAGTGTCTCCGCTTCCTTTTGGGTCCGCGCAATCTCTTTATCACCGACCGAGCCCGTGAAACCGATCAGAATATGTTGCACGGTGATGTAATCGGGTTCGCTGCCATTCCCACGTTGCCCATCTTCTAGCAGATCCGTTGTGCCTGGCTGGAAGTCAAAAACGGCGTTGGATATTTCCAGCTTTGATTCCGTAGCGAAATTCATGAACGCGATAACCACACGCCCTCCGCGAGCGTCGATGCCAATGTAGTCTCCAAAGAAGAGGCCCGTTTTGGTGTTGAATTCGGGAAAATCGACCGGCAGGTTTTGAAAAGTTTGGCCGCCATCAACACTGCGACAAAGGGTTAGACGCGTCCCTGTTTTTTCGGTGTCGCGACGGTCATAAAATGCAATATTGATCGACCCATCCACCGGATCGACGGCCATCCAAGTGAAAAACTGATCACGTTGGGAATCATCGTCATTGACGCGAACGGGATCGCTCCAGGTCTCCCCTTGATCGCGTGAGTAAGCCACAAAAACGTCTTTGTCCTTGTTCCGTTCGTCGATCCAATTGACGTAAATCGAGTTGCGATAGGGTCCCTGGCTGTGATCG
>JAAEPL010000445.1 GCA_024232675.1 Planctomycetaceae bacterium | reverse complement strand
GAGTTGGGGGATTTCGATGACGAGGCTTATTTCAAAAGCATTTCTCCACTTTTTCACTCCGAGCAAATCGTGAAACCATTGATGGTTTTGCAGGGTGCCAATGACCCTCGCGTGATCCAAAAAGAATCGGATGATATTGTGGCCGCCGTAAAAAAGAATGGGGTTCCCGTCGAATACATCGTTTTTGAAGATGAGGGGCACGGGTTCCGCAAAAAGGCGAATCAGTTGCGTGGCTATCGGGCAATTCTAGAATTCTGTGACGAGCATCTCAAGAAAGCCAAATAAGTTTTCACTTTTGCATTGCAAAGGTGCCTGAGGATTTTTAGATTCAGCGTTGTGAGCATTGTGCTTGCGACGCTTTTTCTTTGTTTTGAATGGCAGCTGGACCATGGAAGTAACTGCTACTGGCACACGCGAATTCGAGGCTGCTCAAATTGCTGCCAACCGCGATCTATACGGAATCGAACGTTGGGGCCGCGATTATTTTGATATCTCCTCCGAGGGAAAGGTGCTCGTTAAAGCGCCCACGGAAAACGGCCATCAACCGATTGAACTCATGGAGATTATCCAGGGTCTTAAGGATCGCGGGCTGCAAATGCCCGTCATGTTAAGACTTGAGAATCTGTTGAATGACCGGGTGGTGAGATTAAACAGGGCCTTCCAACACGCGATTGAGACCTGCGAGTACCAAAATAAATACCGCGGTGTTTTTCCGATTAAGGTGAATCAGCAACAACAGGTGGTTGCGGAAATCTCACGCGCGGGCGCGCCGTTCGGGCATGGATTGGAAGCCGGCAGTAAGGCGGAGTTGTTAATCGCCATGGCCTCGCTGGATAACAAAGAAGGCCTGATCATCTGCAATGGGTACAAAGACGAAGAATTTGTAGATCTTGGTTTGCAGGCTATTCGAATTGGCTTTCAATGTTTCTTTGTTTTAGAAACACCCCAAGAACTGGCGATCATTTTGCAGCGTGCGCAGCACTGGGGTGTCGAGCCATTATTGGGCGTCCGGCTCAAGCTCTCGACCCGCGTCGACGGACACTGGAGTGGCGACAGTGGCGACCATAGCCTGTTTGGTTTATCCACGCGGCAGTTGGTGGAAATTGTGGATACCCTCAAAGAGGCAGGCAAGCTGCATTTCTTGCAGTTGCTGCATTTTCATCAGGGTAGCCAGTTGCCCAACATCCGCAATATTCGTGACGGCGTTAGAGAAGCCTGTCGCTATTACATCGATCTCACTCGCGAGGGAGCGTCGATGGGCTATTTCAATTTGGGCGGAGGGTTAGCCGTGGACTACGATGGCTCACGCACCATGCAATCCAACAGCCGGAACTATGACCTGGATGAGTATTGCGTCGATATCGTGGAGGCGATCACCGAATCACTCGATCCCCACAACGTCGCACACCCTTTGATTATTTCAGAATCTGGCAGGTGGACCGCCGCACCGATGTCGATTCTGTTGTTTGATATTTTATCGGTTAGTAATTTTGAACCGGAGTCTTTGCCAGAGCCACTGCCGGATGATCTTTGTGAATCGCTCAAGAACTTGTTGTTTACGCTGGAGCACATTGAGCCCAAACGATTGCAGGAATCTTATAATGACGCCATCTACTATCGCGATCAAATGCGACAGGAATTTCACATCGGCGAAATTCGCTTGCGTGAGCGAGCGTTGGGCGAAAATATTTGTTTGATGATCTTAAATCAGATCGCCAAACTGGTGCCGCAGATGTCGCGTCCGCCTGCCGACTTGGTGGATTTACCTAAAAAGCTGTCTGACATTTATTATGGGAACTTCAGTGTCTTTCAATCGCTGCCTGATGCTTGGGCGATTCAACAAGTATTTCCCGTGATGCCCTTGCATCGACTGGATGAAGAGCCAAACCGGTCTGCAATTATCGCCGACCTTACTTGTGATTGTGACGGCAAATTGAATCGTTTTGTGGGTCGAGACGGGTGCGAGCCGACTTTGATGCTACACGAATTGAAACCGTCGGAAGACTACTATCTTGGTGCGTTTTTGGTGGGCGCGTATCAAGAAACGCTGGGGGATCTGCACAACCTGTTTGGGGATACGCATGTTGCGAGCGTACGCGTGACCGAGCAGGGTGAGCTGGAATTTATTCGGGAAATACAAGGCGACAGCATTGCGGATGTTCTCAGCTACGTCGAATACCAACCTCAGGATCTCTACCAGAGATTGCGTGAAATGGCAGAACTTGCGGTACGAGATGGAAAGATCTCAGTCCAACAGCGTAAGGAAATGTTGGGTATGTATTCCGAGAGTTTGCGTGGCTACACCTACTTTGAGAACCAAGGCAGTTGATGCAAGGAAGGCCAGGCGGCTGTTCAGTGAGAGCCTGCACCTGCCAGACAGGTTTCAATAAAACGGCCAACGGTTTGCAGCACATCCTCGACGTGAGACATGTTGTGCAATTCGTGTTTGCCGTGGTCCCAGGTTGATAGAGTGCAGAGATCGTTCGCGTGAGCAAATTGTTGGCTGGCTTGAAAGTCAGTGATGCGGTCGATTTTCCCATGCATGATCAGGCTAGGGCAGGGTAGGTCGGCGGCGTGATCGAGACACCATTGCCCCGACTCGACCATGCCGAAGTAGCCTTCTGGCGTGACTTGCTGATGGCGTAGTGGATCAGTTGCGAGCTCTGCAATGAACTGCAGGTCATCGGAAAGTTCGTTG
>JAAEPL010000444.1 GCA_024232675.1 Planctomycetaceae bacterium | reverse complement strand
CCATTTTGGCACGCATGAACGCGACCACCTCCATAGAAAATCATGCTGGGGCGGAATAGGCCCAATTGAGCTAGGCGAGCTTGGTCCTGTTCCTGTGCTAGTGTTTGAAATCGTGACGCCATCTGTTGAGGGGTCTGGTATTGGTCGGCATAGGGAACCGAGTCATTCCAGAAAACGATAATGAAAGCCATGGAGCTAACGGAAGCAACCTGAAAAGCACGGTTCAGATGGCCCGTGCGAGCGCACCAAATAGCCAACATCCCGCCCGCCAATAAGGGGACACCAATCCACGCCAAGCGGCCGAATAAGCCACGTGACGAATCGACAAGATTGGCAGCTTCCAGCAAAGTCTGACCATCAAAACGAAACCACGTCATGATGGGAAGGGCCGCAACAAGCACGGCACCGGTAATGAGCAAACCGCTGAATGACAGGTAGGCTGCCTTGATATCTTTATTCTGATGACGCGTCATCGCGGCATCAATGAAAACAGCCACTATGATTGCCAAGGCTGGATAGGCCGGCAGAATGTAGTTGGGTAATTTGGTGCTGGCTAATGAAAACAGGCCTACATAGACACCCACCCAGCAGCCAAGGAAAACCAATCCCGTGAAATTCTGGTTGCGCGTGCGTATCTGTCGGACCCATTCAAACAAGGCTGGGCCACCATACATGGACCACGGAAACATCCCGATCAGGATGGCCAATAGATAATAGAAAATCGGACCGCTGTGGTTGTCCATCGGGGTGGTGAAACGCTGCCAATGGTGGACACCGAAAAACTCGGCCATAAAGGCACCCTCGGTCGCTAAGCTCACAGCCACGTACCACGGTCCTGCAACGATCGTGATCATGGCGATGGCCGTCAGAGGACGCATCCGCCAGACCGTTAAGCAAAAGTTAACGGGTCCAAATCGTCGCCACAGCGTTGCCGCTTTCGCTTTCCAGCTATTTTGGTCCCCGCCGCTGGCTCCCGGAGTCATGATCAAAAGGAAAAGACCAATCACAGCCATTGGAAATAAGAAACCAATCGGACCTTTGACGAGTGCTGCGAACCCCATTACCAGGTACATCCCGGCCCAAGTACTCCAACGTTGGGGGAGGACACTCGTTTGCTGATTACAAACGGGGTCGGTTGTATTGCGAGTGAGAAAGCTTTCTCTGGAAAAAAGGTATAACGCCAACGTTGAGAAAAATACCAGGAAGACATCCGGGGTGGCCGCGCGCGAGACCACGCTAAACATAAGGCAAGTGGGTAAGGCGATACCTGCCAACAAACCCACCCGGGGGTTGAACATGCGGGTTCCCATCCGAAAGGCCAACAATGCAGTAGCCATTCCGAAAACAGCAGAGAAAAATCGAGCACCCAATTCGCCGATTCCGAACAGACTGTACCCCACCATCATCATCCAATACATCCATGGTGGCTTGTGCCCAAACATCTCGCCATTGAATGAAGGTACGATCCAGTCGGCCTGAGCGTACATCGAGGCAGCTGTACTGGCAAAAAAGCCCTCGTCCTGATCCCAGAATCGTGAGGCACCCAGGCTGGTGAATAGGCAAATCAAGCAGACTGCAATCACAATCCAGCGAAAACGAGAAACAGTGGCGGTAGTTTCCGGGGTCATGGAGTTTCCGATACCTTGTGTTTTTAAGCCGCTTTTTTGTGCAGCGGTAATGTGTGGTGAACGGGGGGCAAGGAAGTTTCGATTTGTGAAATGTCGGGTGCGGACGCAAAGGGCCGCAAGTAACGCATGTAGATCTGAGTTAATTCCCAGCCGGCTTTGAGGAAATCCAGCTTTTTCAAATTGGAACCGGGGATTTCTGTCCACCGATGTAAGGGGTACTCGAAAACGCGATCAGCAAAAGGGCGATCGTCGATGGCATCCCAGGTTTGAATTAATCGCGCAAATAGCTCCACATCAAAAAGCCAACGCGAGCTCAGGGGGTTGGAGAAAACGTGAGTTGTCACGGGGGTGACTCGGAACAGTTTTGCTCCGCATTGCGTATCGCGAATACGGGTGCCGAGAACTAACGATGCCATGCCGCCGCAGGCATGACCAATCTGCTTTCTGAGCCAGTGGCGGTCAATT
>JAAEPL010000443.1 GCA_024232675.1 Planctomycetaceae bacterium | reverse complement strand
TACAGTAGAAGGCACAGATGGGAATGGATGTAAAAACACTGATGACATTGTAATTACTGTTATTACTACTCCTACTGTTTCAGTGGCTGGAACAACAACAGTTTGTAATGGAGAAAATACAATATTAACAGCTAGTGGTGCGGATACTTATACTTGGTCGCCTGCCACTGGACTTAGTGCTACAACTGGTTCAAATGTCACTGCAAATCCAACTACTACCACAACTTATACTGTGACTGGATTAGTTGGAACTGGATGTTCTGGTTCTACAGATGTTACAATTACAGTAAATACATTACCAACTGTTTCAATTACTGGTAATACAGAATTTTGTAAAGGAATTGGTTCTACATTAACAGCCAGTGGTGCGGATACTTACACATGGTCGCCTGCTACTGGACTTAGTGCTACAACCGGAACTGCTGTTACAGCCAGTATTACTGCCGACCAAACTTATACAGTCACTGGTACAGATGCCAATGGATGTCAAAACACTGATAACATTGCAATCACTGTAAATGCACTTCCTAATGTTTCAGTGGCTGGGGATACTGAAATCTGTAATGGGGAAAGTTCTGCATTAACAGCTAGTGGTGCGGATACTTATACTTGGTCGCCTGCTACCAGCTTAAGTGCTACAACAGGAAATTCTGTAACGGCTAGTCCTACTGCTGATATTACTTACACAGTAACTGGTACGGATGGAAACGGATGTCAAAACACTGATAATATTGCAATCACTGTAATTGCTGCTCCTACTGTTTCAGTGGCTGGAACAACAACAGTTTGTAATGGAGAAAATACAATATTAACAGCTAGTGGTGCGGATACTTATACTTGGTCGCCTGCTACTGGGTTGAGTGCTACTACAGGTACTTCGGTGACGGCTAGTCCTACTGCTGATATTACTTATACAGTAGAAGGCACAGATGGG
>JAAEPL010000442.1 GCA_024232675.1 Planctomycetaceae bacterium | reverse complement strand
GGATCGTCCGCTCGTAAACAGCCAGCACATTGGGGATCAGCACAGCATAGGTCACGGTCTGCGTCGCAGCATTGACGCCGGCAGTCGGGTCCCAGTCACGAAACACATCAAAGTCAGGACCTTGCAAAGTAACACTGTATTCATTCGGCTCAGCGACATTTTCGGTACTAGCAGCATTCAATACTTGATAAAAATCCAGTTGAACATCGTCGTACATCGGATCAACCGTGGGATCCTGAGTCGTATCAGTGCGGTGATAATTAATCAGCATGATCCAATCGCCATTGCGAATCGGTCGTTTCTGCAGCACGGGCAACGTGTCGGCGGACTCTGTCATGATGACATCTCCGCCACCTAACAGAACGCCTTGGTAACCACGGTTAGCGCCGCCCCCGTTGGGAGGCGCGTCCAAAACAAAGACGCGCTCTGCGGAGCGATCACCAGCTTTTCCAACCAGCGTAACGATCCGATACTGTTGTCGATCATCATCCATCGGCACCACGAAGGAAAAGGTGGCGAAACGACCGTCGTACTGTCTCTTCACACCACCGATCGTATCCAGAGTGAAATAGGCTTGGCGTGGTGGACCGAGTTCGGTTTCTGGCGCTTTGAATACCAAGTCATCGTCTTGCCAATTCATTCGCCGGGCAAGTTCTTCAGTGAAGGCAAATCCGTTGACATCGCGAAGATTAACCCGATTCAATCGCGGCATTTTGCCAGCGCTGGAAAAATTGGTTTCTAGCGGAAAGCGGTCGTAAGGTTGAGCATTTGCCGTTTGTTGGACCGCTTGCAAGGGATCAATCACGTAAGGCCAACCGCCCACGATGTTCGAACCGGGTTGCACAACCGGAGCCCCCGCCGCGACTAAATCTGCAGCAGCCGGTTGCAATTGATTGGCAGTATCTACAAAAGAGGTTAACTCTTTTTGATCTTCAATCACATCATCGAACCAGCCTTCGCTACGGTGGTAGCCGTAGGCTTGAAAATCGGAGAATTGATTCTTGGCGGCATTGATGGCGTTTTCACGATCCATGCCGCGTTCTGCCGTTTCCCAGGCAAAGGGGATCAACAAGATCACGCCAAAGATACCGATAGCGGCGACCAGCATGGAGATCAAGACCTCGAACAGCGAAATGCCGTGACGCGGTCGACGTAGCGAATTGCGGCGGAGATTGGATTTACGCTTCATAGGACTTCGTTGGCGAAAAGAGTTTTTAGGGAAGGAAGCTTTCATTACGGAGTAGCCGAACGTCGATCGCGGGCCAGTAACCTGGCTTCACGAATTTGATCCGCGAGAGGCGCCGACAGGTCGGTAATCTGAGCCATCTTACCCGTCGTAACCCCTCCGGTTCGATTATCAATCGTGATCCACATGCTGTTGTCATCACGAAGAAAATCAGTGTTCGCTAGATTGGTCAAGTCGGTGGAATCTCGGTTGCCAGAGCACATGAGAAAAGTAACAGGACTGTTGGCACGAACCATGGCGGCTTGATTCCGATCAAACACGCGTGTAATCGAACCATCGCTACCAAACCAAACCTGCATGGGAATGTTGTATCCCAGATCATTCGGATCATTGACCGATGGATTTATCAAATTCATCTCAGCACCATCTACGCTGTAGCCCGAAAATGCCAGGTTGAGGAACAGCCTATTGGGAAGTCGAATAGCGCTCGACTCGATCCGCACAGGTTGTCGGTAAATCTTGTATGGCAGGGCAACATTGGCGGGAATGAGGGGGTTGGGCGCCAAGTACTCGACTTCCATAGAAGTCGGACTTAAGTCCACGATGGGCAGTTTGACACCCGAGTTGTTCAATTCGATGGAGTCGTTGATTCTGACGCCAGCCTGGACCAGATCCGAACCGGTAAAGTTGTTGATGACCAATCGATTCGCCGCGGAAGGTGGCGTCGACGAGTCGTAACGACATGCCGCACCGTAGGTGTCTCCGCCATAAGGGGGAATGGAACGCAACTGATAAAGCACCAAACCCATATTGGGCAAGTTGTAATTCCCACTGGCGTTGGGCAGCGAAAGGATTTCCACACCGGCCTGCCCGTCAACCGTAGCGCGTTCGCGGGCGGCGGCAAACACAGCACCAACCACGCGGGCCGTATCGCGAACCTTGCGATCTTCGTTTAACGTACGCAGCGACGGAATGACCATCACACCGACGATGGCCAGAACCGATACGACCACGACCAACTCAATTAAGGTGAAGCCGTTTCGCTTTGTTGTGTTGTATTCACTCATAAGAAAAGATAATGGTTTGTGAATAGGGAGGAGGGAAAAATCTACTGAGTAACCACCGCGGAACCACCCCGCGTCGGTACGTTGATCGAACGAATCCAAATTCGGTAATCCTCAATCGGTAGAGGGCCGCGAACTTGAGCTCCACTAGGGCTTTGGGCCTGATTCAGAATCACTTCATTACCGTCGGTATCACCAATTCGGTATTCCAATGGATCGCCGAAAGCATCCAGGACTTCCAGCACCCCGTCGCCATCGGTATCGCCAATTTCTCGTTCGCGAAGCACCGCAGAAAGCGGCTGACCAAACTCATCAAAATTGAGCGACAGAATGGCGTAAAGCAATTCAGCATCCTGGTTGTCAGTGCTGGCGCCCATAACTCGCTGAGCGTAACGCGCCATAATATTAGGCGGCAAAAGCGGAGGTGTTAGCGTATTTAACGGGGCACTATTGTTCTGCGGAAAATTCGCGGGGTCGACCTGCAGTAAAAGGAAAGGGAATTCCGCTCGCAATAATTCGGCCATCGCTTGGGTGTGCAGCGTTCTCACGACCGCAGGATCGGCACCTGGCGGCATGCGAACGGGCAGGATACGGTAGCGAAAATCTTCCAGTTTACGATTCAACACACCGGAGATGCGTTCGATGCCCGCTTGGGTTCGCGTTTCCAGCGCATCCCGTTCAGCGGAACCCATGACCGACAGGCCCAAGGCCGACAGCACGGCAATGATGGAAATCACCAGCAGCAGTTCGATCAGTGTGAAACCCGGCCGCCGGATTCGATAAGATCTTGGCAAAGACATGAATTGAGTCCTCGTTTCCTACTAATTGGCGTTGTTGTAGTTATCTACGAAGACATCCAAACGGCCTTCCGAGAAACTGCACAAGTTGTCGTAAGTTTCGGTGATGTCGGCATCACTGACGTCCCCAAAACTACTGTCGTAACCTGGGGCAATGATCTGGAACCTTGCCGGTTCAATAAATTCGAGTGTGTCCGGATAGGGGCAAGCGCAACCGATACTCGCCGGGCCATTAATCTCAGTCAAATCAATATTTGTAGGCAAGCCTGATGAGAACGGGTCGGAGTAGGTGCTGTTGTGAAAATACAGCACGGGTGCTTCCGATGACCGCTGTATGACCCTTGCGATTTGATAGTCCCTACCGGCGACAAAAGCATTGGGCACCGCGTCAATGACTTGCAATGCACCAGGTGAGAATTCGTAAAACTTACGCAGTTCCGCGTCAGCCGTCAGGTCACCGTTAAGATCGCGGGGACCCGATAATGGGTACTGGGCATCGTTGTATGTTTGCGACAACCAATACCAAAGTGCGACCTGCGGTCCCCGTAGTCGATTCGCTTTACCGGCTGGTAAACTCGCGTCAACTGCCAGTCGCTTGCCAATGGTATTCCACCAATCCTCCAGCCGAGCACCTTCATTGTGAGACGGGGAGATCTTGGCCAACATCTGCAAAAGACGCTGCTGGACCGTCACGTTGAAAGGGGCGGGAATCGTGTCAGTAAACTCGAGTGGCTCTCCGTTGGCGGCTACGAATTCACTAAAGTCACTGGGATAAAAACCAAACTCTCTCTTAAAGGCCTCCACGGCGGCATCCATACTGGCAAGGTCCGTTGATACCGTGGTCTCGAAGACGCCCCTGCGGACCGCTTGGACCGCGGGTAATAACAGGCCAACCAAAATCGCGATGATGGCGATCACCACCAACAACTCGATCAGCGTGAAGGCCGAGCGACGCGGATGGCGTGCGGGAAGAGCTTGAAGAGAGGCAGACATGGGGTTCGTCTCCTTGGATGTTTGAAAAGATGTTTCGGTAGGTTTGGATTCAGTCATTTTTGGTTTCACCATCGGACTTAGACGGCCATCCGGGGATGACCGTCCGCCCTGTATTTCACTAGCCACCCTGCAGACCGGAAATCAGACCGATCAAAGGCATAAACAGAGCCACAACAATAAACAGCACGATCAAACCGAGCACGATGATCATCACCGGTTCGATCAATTTCATCATGCCATCGGTCAGCGTCCGCACCTCTTCGTCGTAGTAATCCGCGACTTTATAAAGCATTACATCCAGTTCACCGGTCTCTTCACCGACGTCTACCATGTTGATCACGAGATCTTCTACGACGGGCTTTTTGTATTGCAGGTAATAAAACATCAGCCCCACGATCCCCAGTACCGACGAAGCGTACAGCACGGGCCACAACAAGTCGGGCTTAACAAACAGTACCGCCAATGGTGGCAAAGCCAGCGTAATGGCGAAGAAAAAAGCCGTGACTGGGTGAAAACTGGGGATGCAGTTGACTTTAATCGGGCGGGCAATCGTTTCCCCCTCACGAATCGAGTCGGTGACGCGACTGTACATTTTCTCGTACATGGCGTTACCGGAGGTTTCCCGAGTAATCGTCAGCCCCTCGAGGATCGGTACCCCACTGGCCACCAAGGCCCCTAGCGTACGGGTGGTCCGAGCCAAGTTGGCTTTTTGCAGCAATTTACCGAGCACCGGTGTTTTCAACAGGTAGAGGTGCCAACCCATCCGCCCCGAACGGAATTTACAAATCAGGGCCACAAACAAGAAGCCGGCGATCGGAATCAAGGGGAACAGGAACCAGAGTTTAACCACACGATTGGAGATCGCGATCAACAGCTCGGTCGCGATGGGCAGGTCGATTTCGAATTCCTCGAACATCGACTTAAATTCTGGAATGATGAAAATCATGATGAAGGTCAGGATCAATACCGTGAAGACCACCACCATCACCGGATAAATTAAAGCCCCGATGACCTTGGTTTTCAGCGTTTGGGTGCGTTCTTTGAACTCTGCCAAACGTTGCAGAATCAACTCCAGAGACCCACCAGCCTCACCGGCCTTGATCATGTTGACGTACAAGCGATCGAACACCTTGGGCGATTTGCTCATCGCTTCCGAAAGCGTCGCTCCCCCTTCAATTTCATCGCAGACATCGATCAATGCATTTTTCAATGCACCTGGTTTGGTTTGCGATTCGAGGATTTTCAAGCTCCTCAAGATCGGCAATCCCGCATCCTGCAAAATGGAAAGCTGCCGGGTAAAGGTCACCATCTTCTTACCGCCGGCGCCACCGAGTGCAAATGTCTTACCGCGATCTTTGCCGGCAGCATTTTTCTTGTCGGTCTTTTGTACCGAGATCTTTGTGACAAAGTAGCCCATGGAGCGGATCGTGGCTTGCGCCTCATCCTGAGTTTGGGCATCAATGACATCGCGAATTTCCTGACCCTGAGGGTCCATCGCTTCGAATTGAAAAGTTGGCATTGTCTTAACTTGTCCTTAAACCGTCCGATAAGATCTATCGTTTCGTTTCGTTTGGTATCAAATGGTTGATTGGTTGAGTGGTTGTGGGGCGTATCAGCAACATCCCCTAGGCCTCGAGAATCGTCTCGCGAACAATTTCCTCAGCCGTGGTGAGCCCTTCAAAAACAAACTGGATACCGGCATCGCGAAGCAATACCATCCCTTTGCTTTGGGCCGTTGCACGTAGTCGGTCCGTGGTAGCGTTTTCCATAATCAGATCACGTAATTCGTCATCCAAGATCATCAATTCAAAGAGCCCTACGCGGCCCTTGTATCCGGTGTTGTTACAACTGTTGCAGCCCTTGCCGCGAAAGAACTGTTTACCCTCAATGCTCGCGGCATCGAGCTTCAATTCCGAAAGCACTTCCCCGGAGGGTTCCACCACCTCGCGACATTCCATGCAGATACGTCGCACCAGACGCTGGGCCAAAATGGCCTCGACTGTGGCCGTGATCATAAACGGGGGAATTCCCATGTCCCGCAGACGCGTCACCGTACTGGGAGCGTCGTTGGTATGCAGGGTGCTAAATACGGTGTGGCCTGTTAAGGAAGCTTGCACGGCAATCTCGGCCGTCTCCAAGTCACGAATCTCACCGACCAAAATCTTGTCGGGATCCTGTCGCAGGATGGCTCGCAAACAAGAAGCAAAGGTCACCTGGATATCCGAATCGATTGGAATCTGCACGATCCCGTCGATGTCGTATTCCACAGGATCCTCGGTGGTGATCAACTTGTCTTCGATCTTGTTGAGCTCGGAGAGTGCGGAATATAACGTGGTCGTCTTCCCGGACCCCGTAGGACCGGTCACCAAAATGATCCCGTTGGGCTTTTCCATCACTTTGCGGAACGCACCCATGGTGAATTCATTCATCCCCACGTTATTCAAGTCGAGTGAGACCACACTGCGGTCCAACACTCGCATCACGACGCTTTCGCCAAACATGGTCGGCAGCACGCTGACCCGTAAATCGATAGGGTGACCACCCACGGATAATTCAATACGACCATCCTGAGGCAAACGTCGCTCGGCGATGTCGAGATTGGCCATGACTTTTACCCGCGTGGTAATGGCGAATGCCAAGTGGCGGGGCGGGGGGACCATTTCATAAAGCACGCCATCCGCCTTGATGCGAATACGAAACTCATCTTCGAATGGCTCCAAGTGAATATCGCTGGCGTGATCCTTAATGGCCAACAACAAAACCATATTTAAGAGTTTTCGCACCGGTGCACTCTCGACCAACTCGGTCACATCACCCAAGTTGATAGGCCCGTCGCCGGCTAGTTTAGAAGCTGCCTCGGCCAACTGGTTATCCGCGTGTAGTTCCTTAATGATGCTCTCGATGCTCTCCGTATCTTCGTTGAAGAACTTATCGATGGCTTTCAGGATCTGATTTTCGGTAGCGACAAGAATACGGATGTCATGCCCGACAAAGCGTCGCAACTCATCCTGCATCGCCAAGTTTTGGGGATCACAGGTGGCCAACGTCAGTACGCCATCAATCAACTGCAGCGGGATCACGCGATACAACTGAGCCATGGCGTCGGTGATCGGTTCCCGTGCGTCTTCCGGAGGCGTAAAACCTTCGATGTCGATGGTCTGCAAACCGAACTGTTCGCCCAAGGCCTGGATCAACTGGTCGTCGGTGACGAGGCCCATATCTTCGGCGATCCGTCCTAACAATTGACCGGGATGCTGCGCCTGCTCTTCCAACAACAACTCAAGCTGTTCGTCGCTGACGAATCCCATGTCGACCAAAATTTGTCCAAGGCGTCTGATTGCCATCGTATGTCCTGAATTTTCTGTTTTGCATGCCCGCAAGCTGAAAGGACGGCCTGCGATGAATGATGAATAAACAACAGCTCTCCGTGAGCCGTTACACTCTCGTCTTTACTCCGCTTCCTCCTCCATCACCTCGTCGTCATCGGGAAGCATGGGGTCTTCCAGATCGAGCATTTGTCGGCGGGCCGTGGCAATGCGGCGAGCCAAGGCGTCTGGATCATGCGCTTTTGACAACACATCCTCCATCTCGACCTGCTCACTGATCCATAAATCAAACAGGTTGTCATCCAGCAACTGCATGCCGAATTTGGCTCCTGTCTGAATCGCCGAGTTGATACGGAAAGTTTTGTTTTCACGAATCAGGTTGCCGACTGCCGGCGTCACGACCAGCGTTTCAAAGGCG
Source organism: Planctomycetaceae bacterium (assembly GCA_024232675.1). Classification (GTDB taxonomy): domain Bacteria; phylum Planctomycetota; class Planctomycetia; order Pirellulales; family Pirellulaceae; genus CAJQPP01. The sequence goes on along the minus strand of JAAEPL010000442.1, from coordinate 4,857 downwards.
GCCACACGACCGCCACCAATTTTCGGCAGCAAGGTCTGAGCCAATACGCCAATCAGCGTCGTCGACAACTGGGTCCGGATTTGATCTTGCAGATTACCGGGAAAGGCATCAATGATTCGGTTGATCGTGCCCTGAGCACTATTTGTGTGCAGAGTGGCAAATACCACGTGGCCCGTTTCCGCCGCCGAAATCGCGGCTTCGATGGTCTCCAAGTCACGCATTTCACCCACCAGAATCACATCCGGATCCTGTCGCAAAGCACGTCGAATGGCTTCTGAAAAACTTGGCGTATCGACCCCGATCTCACGTTGATTCACCGTCGAGCGCTTGTGGTAATGGAAAAACTCGATCGGATCCTCAATCGTAATGATGTGATGATCCACGCGCTCGTTCAGGTAATTCACCAAACTGGCCAGCGAGGTCGATTTACCAGAACCCGTCGGGCCCGTTACCAAAATCAGACCCCGTGGTCGCATCACCATCTTGGTGACAACCTCCGGCAAACCCAACTGCTCGGGCGTGAGCATGTCATTGGGAATCTGGCGCAAGACCATGGCAATGTTGCCGCGTTGCTTGAAAATCGACACACGAAACCGGGCTTTGTCACCAAAGGCGAATCCGAAATCGGACGTTCCCATTTCCTGCAGTTCACGCTGACAACGCTCGGGAGCGATACTCTTCATCAAGGAAACCGTGTCATCCGGTTCCAAGACCTTTGTCTCCAGTTTCCGCATGCGGCCATGGAGACGAAACACGGGCGGTTGCCCCACCGTAATATGGATATCACTAGCTCCCTGCTTCACACAGGCTTCCAGCAATTTATCAATCAGAACAGATGCCATTTCTGCTTTCTTAAACCTCTTAGGTTGCTATATCCCATTGGTCACCGAACCAGTGCCACGACCTGCAAGACAGATTTTGGCTTTCCCATGCTTGACCTCAAGCTTGGATTCAATTTCGCTTCGAAACCCACCGGGTTCAGAAATTTGGTTGATCGGTATTCGCCAGCGGCGACGGTATATGTATTAGCTGGACTCAAAATCCAGATGTCGTTGAAAAGTTTTGGACGGGGGGGGAAGCTGATCTGCCAGTCGCAAATCGCAGCAACGGAAGGGTCTCTGTCCGCGTTGATTATGGCCCCCCGGACGTATCCGTCCATAATCGACTGGCTTCGCGCCAGTTGCGTTCCCTTTTTTTGCAGCCCGCCAACCTCCAAGGATGGCCACTTAACGCGTCTCCGCGCTCGAATTGTTCACTCAAGAGGTTCGTCGGAGTGTGGCCCCCGAGTGCCCTCTGCATAATTTCAGATTAAGCAGAGCCCAGAGAAAGGAAATACCCTGAAATCAATGGGTTTCCTCGCCAATCCCCCCCTTATGCCCGCGAGCCCTCAGGACACCCCAGGACCGCTAGGCATCCTGTTCGGTTTTCTTGGTCACCCGAGCCACCTCTTCAAAAGTCGAGTAGCCCGCCAAAACCTTGCGGATCGCATCTTGGTAAAGTGTTTTCATACCACGACTTATGGCGTACTTTCTAATTTCGGCCGTAGTCGCATTGGCAAAGATCAACTCACGAACATTGGAATCTAGCATCATCATTTCAAAGACTGCGATGCGGCCCTTGTAACCAGTTTTCTGGCAACTGTTGCAACCGCGACCCTTCATAAATTTCGCGTCTTTCAACTGCTCTTCTGTGATCCCGAACTCGACAATATCTCTTTCGGGGGGTGTGTAACGCGCCCGGCACTTCGGACAAATGGTCCTCACCAGACGTTGGGCGAGGATCGAAACCACACTACTTGCCACCAAATAACCGGGAACCCCCATATCAACCATACGTGTAATGGCACTGGGCGCATCGTTCGTGTGTAGAGTACTGAATACCAAGTGTCCGGTTAAACTGGCCTGCACTCCCATGGAAACGGTCTCTGCATCTCGCATTTCACCGACGAGGATAATGTTTGGCGCCTGACGCAACATCGAACGAATAATGCGGGCAAAGTCCAAGCCAATTTTATGCCTAACCTGCACTTGGTTAATCCCGGGCAGATAGTATTCAACGGGATCTTCGGCCGTAATAATCTTGCGGTCTGGGCGGTTTAGGGCATTCAGGGCAGCATACAACGTCGTCGTTTTACCCGACCCCGTGGGCCCGGTAACGAGAATAATTCCGTTGGGCCGGCGGATCAGTTTTTGGAACTCCATGAAATTCTCTTCCGAGAAACCCAGTTGCCGCACGCCGACCTTGATGGAATCTTTGTCCAGCAACCGCATCACGGCAGATTGGCCGTGATTGGTCGGAATGATACTAACCCGTAAATCCAGCTCTTTATCTCCGACGGTGACCTTGATTCGCCCGTCCTGGGGGCGTCTACGTTCGGCAATATCGATCCCGGAAAGAATTTTGATACGGGAGAGCACGGCCGCCAATTGTCGTCGTGGCAGCTTATCTCTTTCGTGCAACACCCCATCGATGCGATAACGAATGCGCACCCGCTCCTCGAAGGGCTCTACATGGATATCGGAGGCACGCAGTTGCACAGCTTCGGTAATCATCAGGTTTACGAGTCGCACGATCGGAGCACTGCCTTCATCCGAGGACTCCTCGCCCGCCATATCCTCTTCCACGGTTTCCGTGAAATCGATAGCCGTATCGGTGAACTCCTGCAGAATCGAATCGGCGGACTCACCTTCGATTTGCCCATATAGGCGGTTGATGGATTCTAGAATATGGGCCCGCGGGGCGAGTGCGATTTTGATATCCCGATTGAGAATAAACCTCAATTTTTCCATGGTATCGACGTCGCCCGGATTACTGATCAGGACCGTTAATTGCCCGGCATCGTCCTCAAAGGGGAGGACCACGTTTTCCCGAGCCACAGATTCCGGCATCAGCTCGATGACCTCATCAGAAACCTCCGCTTTGGTCAGATCAACAAAGTCCAACTGGTTGACTTCCGCAACGGCTTTCATCACCTCGACGTCGGTCGCATAACCCAATTTAACCAGCGCCTCAGAGACCTCGCCGGAGGTGGTTTTCGCTGTCTGAGCAGCATCTACGAACATTTCCTTGGTGATCACCTTGCGATCAATGAGGATTTTGGCAAAGCCTTTAAGTTCGTCGCCCATTCGTATCTCCAAAAGTAAATCGGAACGGCTGCCATAACCGGTCACAGACCGCCGACATGGTTTCAGGTTTCGGCAATTCCCTACGCTTCAATGCAGGAATCCCCTCGCTTGCCGGCCTGTTCGGAACATACGGAGGCCGACAGGTCGGGAAGAGCGGGCGGTTTTCAAGTACACCATCCGCCCTATCCAGTATATCTTGACGCACTCACGAAGGACCTGTCAAACCATGCCAAAACCAAGGATTCGGGTAAGCCACCGCTTGAGCGGGTGGTTGCATTGCGAATCGGGCGATTGAGCGACCCAACGGTTGTGCCGACATTATCGTTTGTGCGACCCCGAATCGCCGAGAGAATCACCCAGCCGGTTTGCCAGCTGTTGGTAGGTCGCCGCTCGCTCGGGAGAATCCTTTGCGCAGCGGTCGGCGAACTGCTGCAGATGCTGCTGCATCTCAGCGATCTCCTCTGGCTCCATACCCTCGGCAAAAACGGGCATTTCGAGCCCCTCACTTAAAGGCTCTGTGACCCGCTGCGTCTGCTCGGCCTGCACCTGCAGCTCCCGAACCGCCTCGGCAAAAGCTGCTTCGGTGTCCAAACCTGAGGCAAAGCCTTGACCTTCACTGAGGATCTCACCCACCCCCGCGCCACCTAATTGTCTTTTCAAGTCACGAAGCTGAGCCACCAGAGGGTCCTCGGGCACGGCAACGGGAGCGGCCGGCGGCAGGACTGGCTCGGGGGGTGGACGCCACGAAGGCGGTACTGGCAGACCCGAGGATTGATCAGAAAGCGTGGCCATTGCTCCCGGAGTAGAGGACCGATAAGCCGAACTAGCGATCGCTAGAGGGGCTTTGGCATAGGCCGTCGTGGCTGGAGCACGCCAAGGATCAGCAGCGGGTGGTTGCCGAAGGGGCTGCTGGGAAATTTGCGGCAGCGAATGGCCACCCTCCCGTCCCCCAGGTCCACCGTAACCTGCGGCAGCAACCACACCACCCGGGGCTTCCCGAGAGAGGAATTCGTTGACTCGGTAATCGCCGTACCGCTTGACCCCCACGCCGATTGCCAGCAGGACCAAGCACCCCATAATCCATCGATAAAATTTTAATTCCGTCATTTACACTGCTCCTGCAATCGGGGATCCATCCGCTCTAGCCATCCATCGATCGACCATAATAAGGCTCTTGGGGCAGATCCCGAAGATCAATCGCCCAATCACAGTCGTCATAAACGCTGCGACCGACAGTCGAGGTATTGCCGCGACAACGCCCGTTTGGCCGAACTCGTTGAAAACACCGGAAAAACTGGGCTTTTATTAGGGAACCTTTGCGCTTTCAGTCACGTCAAAAATTGACAAACAAGCCTATTCAGTGGTACTTTGGAGTAGAGTAAAGATCCATGAGGCGAGTTGCTTCATGACTCCTCACGACTCCCAAAGGCGTTGGCTTAGCACTTGGCGATCCCTACCCACCACGTCAGGATGCCACCACTCCATTTTCCAAATACGGCTCTTACATAAAGCGATTGGGTAAAAACATGAATCTCGGAAACAATCGAGCTTGGTCCTTAGTCGGCGCGATTTGCCTAGCGTTGCTACTCGTAAGCCAAACCCAGGCGCAAGAACCCGCCGCGGATGCTGAATACAAATCGCTACCGATTGCGGAGCAATACCAAGACGTGCCCGAGGAACAGGCGGCCAATCGCTCCACCTATAATGAGAAGCGGCGGGCCTTGATGAATCT
>JAAEPL010000441.1 GCA_024232675.1 Planctomycetaceae bacterium | reverse complement strand
GAAGAATTTAAGCGACCCGTGGTCATCGTTTTCGAGGGCCCCATCGATTACCAAAACACTTCTTACTTCAAGAATCGTTTGTCGCGAGCCAAACGCTATGGAGCGGATTTGGTGGTGGTTGAAATTGATAGTCCAGGGGGCCTGGCTTTTCAGAGCCTCGAAATGGCAGAATTGCTACGTGACGTAGACTGGGCATACACAGTGGCATTTATCCCCCGCGAGGCAATCAGCGGCGCGGCGTTGATGTCACTCGGCTGCGACGAAATTATCCTTGGATCACAAGCTCGTTTTGGTGACGCAGGCCCCATCGAGTTTGACCCCAGCCTTGCAGCCTTTCGTTACGTACCCGCCAAAGCCAAATCGGTGCTGGTTCGACAAGCACGAGATCTGGCCAGCGCGAAAGAGCGGTCCAAGGAATTGGCCGAAGCATTGATCGACAAAAACGCCGCCGTCTTTTACCGCAAGAAGCCGGGGGCGGCCGGCGGTGATTTCGAGTTTCAAACGGTGTACCTGAGTGATGATGTTCCGGATCCGATGGATGCTGCCAAAAAGGCAAAAATTGATTTGAACAGCTGGTCGCTCATCGAGGAGACAGGCAAGGAACGATTTTTTACGGTCAATGGCCCGCGGGCGGTGGCTTTAGATTTCGCCGATGAGATAGCGGATGATCGTGCGGCACTCGCCGAGGAATTGGTGGTCTCCGGAAAAATAAAAGAATACCGGTTTAAGTTTTCCGACAGCGTAGTGTATTGGCTCAACAGCCCATTTGTGACCGGCTTGCTAATCCTGATGGGTCTGATTGCTCTGTATTTTGAATTGAGCGCGCCCGGTATCGGTGCCGGCGGTTTAATTGCCGCACTCTGCGCCGCCTTGTTCTTTTGGAGCCGCTTTGCCGGTGGTACGGCGGGATGGCTGGAGGTGATTCTGTTTGTCGCAGGGATTGTTTTTTTACTGATGGAAGTATTCGTAATCCCAGGCTTTGGTGTAGCTGGATTCGCAGGCTTAGTTTTGTTGTTCGTGAGTGTCGTGATGGCCAGCCAAGATTTCGTGATTCCTCAAACGCCAACGCAACTCGACAGCCTCGTCACAACACTACTGGTGATCTCTGTGGCCACCGCCGCTTTTTTGATCGGGGCAGTTTTCATCTCCCATAAATTTGGCAAGATCCCGATCCTCAATCGACTCTCCTTGGCTCCTCCAACAGAAAAAATTGACACCGAAATCGATAAGGCCACCGGCAAGGCAGTGCCAATAAATCATCCGCAGGTATCCGTTGGAGACTGGGGTGTTGCCGAGTCATTATTGCGACCCGCTGGTCGCGTGAAATTCCACGGCACGTCCATTGATGTGGTCAGCGACGGCACTTACTTAGAGCCCGGAGTCCAAGTTCGCGTGGTCGAAATCGCCGGAAATCGAATTGTCGTGTCTGAGATCGAAAAAAACTCAGGAAGTGCCTGAAAAATAATCTGCCTCAAAACTGCAGCTTTTGTTGTGCCACATTTGAGGTCCGCCGAGGCATCCTCGCGAGTTTTACTTGGCAATCGGTCAAAAAAGCGATCCGGGCCCAACCGCGGCTGCGGCTCACCCTATGTCAGCCGTTTTGGCCCAAAGTGTCGCTCAGGTGAGATTTTCACCCCTTACCCTAAGGCGGTGGACTGATAAAACCGCCTGCTTTAACACCCGAAGGGCGTTGGAGACACCACAACAGGGTTTTTAGTTTGCAAAACGTTGTCGGAGTTCGCTAAAGATTAGGCCTGCTGAGGGTCGAGTTTTACAATTGGCGAAACAGCATAAGGGTCAGCGGTTGTACCGATAATCAGCTTTTGGCCTTTCCCGTGAATAGGTTTTAAATATCATTGAGAACTTAACTTAGCGAAAGTCGCACACTTTATTCTTCATTCCAACCCTTGGTAGTGAAGGTTGCCTTTCGCACCGCACGATGATGCTGGCAACAACGGTTGGAAATCTCACTCGGGCAAACGCAGAATTTTTGCGTTCAGCGACCACGAGAGTTGAGAGTTTGCAAAGCCTATTTGCATTGCCATGTCGGATTGTGTGAACGCCGTCATTTATTACTTACGCGAAATTTAGAACTTCTTCCCTTTGGTGCAAAGATGAACCTTAGCAAGCTGAGAAACATTGGAATCTCTGCTCACATCGATTCGGGCAAAACCACTTTGAGTGAGCGAATCCTTTATTACACGGGACGCATTCACAAAATTGAGGAAGTTCGCGGTGGCGGTGACGGCGCAACCATGGATCACATGGAACTGGAAAAAGAGCGTGGTATTACCATTACCAGCGCTGCCACCAGTGTGACCTGGAACGACTATGGCATTAACTTGATCGACACGCCCGGTCACGTCGACTTCACGGTAGAAGTGGAACGGTCGCTTCGCGTACTCGATGGAGCCGTACTGGTTCTGTGTGCCGTTGGTGGTGTGCAAGCTCAGTCACTAACGGTTGACCGCCAGATGAAGCGATATCACGTGCCTCGCTTGGCCTTCGTTAATAAGATGGACCGCACAGGTGCTGACCCGCAGAACGTGCTTGAGCAAATGCGAGAAAAGCTAAACGCTCAAGCCAACTTGCTGCAGTTGCCAATTGGTGCAGGCGAAGACTTCGAAGGCATCATCGATCTCATCACCATGAAGGCACTTTACTTTGACGGTGAAAAGGGAGAGCACACACGCATCGAAGACATCCCTGCCGACATGCAAGAGACTGCAGAACTCGGTCGCCAAGAGATGCTCGAAGGCTTGGCGATGTACAGCGACGAATTGATGGAGTTGCTCCTCTCGGAGGAAACCGTCACTGAAGAACTCATTCACAAGGTAGTGTTAGCTGCTGTTCAGGAGCAGGATTTCACACCTGTGTTCATCGGCACAGCGTTCCGAAACAAAGGTGTACAACCCTTGCTGGATGCCATTTGTCGCTACCTACCCTCGCCATTGGATCGTAGTATTGACGCGAAGAGCTGGGAAAACCCAGACGAAAGTTATCCTTTGGTCCCCGAAGCAGATAAGCCATTCGTGGGCATGGCCTTCAAAATCGTCGAAGATCCCTACGGTCAATTGACCTACATGCGGATTTATCAGGGGACTATTGAGAAGGGCCAAATGTACATCAACCAGCGTACAGGCCGGAAGGATCGTTTTAGCCGCATTCTCCGCATGCACTCCGACAAACGGGAAGAGATGGATTCCGCTTCAGCTGGAGACATTGTTGCGGTGATGGGCATCGACTGTGCCAGTGGTGATACCTACGCAGCTACCCAGAAAATGTGCACCTTGGAAAGCATGTTCATTCCGGAGCCCGTGATCAAAATTGCCGTCACTCCCAAAGAGCGGAGCGGTGGCGACAAGTTGGGCAAAGCCTTGCAACGATTTAGAAAAGAAGACCCTACGTTCCGAGTCTTCACAGACGAAGAAACCGGCGAAGTTATCATGGCCGGCATGGGTGAACTGCATCTAGACGTTTACATCGAGCGGATTCGCCGTGAATACAAAATCGAGGTTGAAGTAGGGGCACCGAAAGTTTCCTACCGCGAAACGCCGACCAAGATGATCGAGTTCAACCACAAACACAAGAAGCAGTCGGGTGGTTCGGGCCAATACGGTCACATCGTGGGCACCATGGGCCCCATCGAAGAACGCGAAGAAGGTCAAGAAGATCTAGACTTCATCTTCAAAGATTCGATCGTTAGCGGTCGTATCCCCAAGCAGTACATTCCAGCTGTCGAAAAGGGATTCCGCACCTGTGTGCCAAAGGGCATTCTCGCTGAGTACCCAGTGGTTAATCTGCATGTCCACTTGAAGGACGGTTCCTACCATGATGTCGATAGTAGCGAGATGGCCTTCCAAACGGCTGCACGTGGTTGCTTTCGGGAATTCATGAAGAAGACCGGACCCGTACTGCTGGAACCGGTCATGCGAGTAGAGATCGAATCACCTGAAACGTTCCAAGGCGGAATCGTCGGTGATGTAACATCTCGTCGCGGAATGATCGAATCGACGGACGTTCAATCAGACGGCACATCGGTTGTGATCTGCGAAGTACCACTCAGCGAAACGTTCGGTTACGCGACCGATCTGCGAAGTTTGACCGCGGGTCAGGGGACTTTCACGATGGAGCTTTCGGGGTACCGAAAAGTTCCTGCGAGTATCCAACTCGATATCATTGAAGAACGAAGGAAGCAAAAAGAAGGGCTCTTGGTCGGCAGTAAATAAGCCAAACGAGCGGCCTGCTTCCTACGACGCTGGCAACACAATTTGAAGACGCGGCTCATTTGGGCCGCGTTTTTTTAATGGCGTTTGCAGACCAACGAGGAAGCAGCAAGCAATCGATTTCAGAACTGACTAGCGAGCATTTGAATAGACTTGCCCGCCAGCGAAATCTAATTCAACGGCGTATACTGCAGTTCTCCCGGTAACAAACAACGTCTTATTATCCTCCCCGCCAAACGTCACATTAGCGGGAGCCGTGGGGAAATCAATTTGCCCCAACTCTTCGCCTTGGGGACTGTAAACATGAACGGCTCGACCATGCGTCAAATAAAGATTGCCGTACTGATCAATCGTCATTCCATCACTGCCAATTCCCGCAAACTCTCGCTTATTTGAAAGCTTTCCAGGTCCTCCTACGTCATACGCGAAAACTCGATTGGCCCCGGTATCAGCAACATAAAGAATCTTTCCATCGTTCGATAATTGTACGCCGTTAGGTCTTTCCAAATCATCGACCACACGCGACAACTGGCGTCTGCGATTGACGTAGTAAACGCCTTCCACTTCCATCTCCATGTCATCTCTATTGCCATATCTGGGATCGGTGAAGTAGAAACCGCCCGTACCATCCAGCGTAATATCATTGGGGCTGTTCAATTTCTTACCTTCGAACTGGTCAACGATCTTGCGAATGACCCCGTCTTTTGATTGAATCGTGACCCGACGAGCGCCTCCTTCGCAGGCAATCAAAGCATCGTTCGGGGTCCACACTAGGCCATTCGCTTTACCTGAGTCTGCCCGGTAAACTTCGGATTCCCCGCTGTCCAAATCCATTGCGTGAATACGTTCGTTGGGGATGTCTGTAAAAAACATTTTTCCTTCTGGGCCCCACGACGGCCCCTCGGTAAAGCGGAATCCGTCTCCCAACATTTTCACGTCAACATCATCCGGCATCTTGAAAACACTGGAATCCGATTTCTGGGGGGCCTTGTCCGCAGGCTGTGGATTATCTGCGTTGAGTTCCTTCAACTTGATATTTCTCCACAGAACTGAAATCGGGTCTTTCCGCCCCCCGACTCCGTGGACTTGCAATGCAATAAATCCTGTCGCAGTCAAATCGTCGACTAAATCTGCTGCAGGGACGCCGTTGATCCAGGTTTTAATGGAGTCGCCATTGGCCACAATCCGGTAGTGATTCCATTGGTCTTGCTTGAATGCGTAACGCGCCTTGGTGTTATCCTTAAGATCACATATCCAACCCCGACGACTCTCATCGTAGATTCCCGCTGACCACGCTCGTTCCGATGGATCGATTTCCACCTGATAACCATGCACTCGACCATTTTTATAATCGGGCAGGCTATTGGATCGAATCTGAACCCCCGAATTTAATTCCGGGTGTACCTTGAATTCCAATTCCAACTCAAAATTGTCATAGTCGCGTTCCGTACACAAAAACGAATTGGGCGTATTCGGTACGGTCTTCCCGACAATCACCCCGTCCTCAACGGAGTACTTCGCCTTTCCACCCCGTTGCACCCAACCATCTAAATTTTTGCCATTAAACAGCGAGACCCACTCCTGCGCACGCGAATTAGCAATTGGCGTCAAGAATAGGCAGACAGAGAAAACGATAAGGGCGAGCTTCATGGCAAGTTCCAACACGAATTAGACAACAAAATTGACTGTGGTTGGATTATAGCCAACGAGAAGGCCATGGGAATCAGCAGCTTTCGGTATACCGAAAGACAATTTCGACATCGGCCAGAAAACAGAAATGCAGGGATCCGGATCGTGCCGATCCAGGCGATGCGGAAAAGATATCAGCCTGTCTTTCGTACGCGGTAGCGATAGACCTTCTCCATCAATCGATAGCCTTTAGGAACCTAACAGCGGCAACGGCAAGCATGCTGGCCAACACAAAGCACCGCCCGCTATTACAGCTACGGCACGCACGCTGAAATCCAGCGAGCATGCTCGGGCGCAACCACAGGGTTTGCTAAAGGATGGAATCGAGTAATTCCTGAATCTGCTCATCCCCGGTTTCGATAGCAGCCTCCAATAGCCGATCATTACCTCCGCACCACGGCAGTTGAAAATCGACTTTGATATCAGGCTCAACCCCCACGCCTTCTAACACGGCGTTATCGGTAAAACGTTTCAGCGATTCGGTCGACATCACTGGATACATCAATCCGTTCCCAGAGGGTAACTGCATCATGGTCGCGCCCGTCACTGCCCCCGCAGTTGTCTCACCCACAACGGTCACATGATCATGCTTTTTTATCAGCAGCGAAAGCATCTCTTTGGCACTGCGGGTCAGGTTATCGGTAATTGCGATGACAGGAATCTCACACTGCTTGACCATCATGTCGACAGCCATGACCGCGGGAATCAAACCACCTCGGCCTCGCAAGTCGAGAATAAGCATCCCGCAACCGTCAAAGTTATCTTCGATCACTTCCTTGGCAAGGACAGGCGTACTCATCGACATTAAATTCCAAACGCGAATGTAACCGTATTGGTTTTCACCGCTGTTAATGACACGAGCACTTAACTTAATAACGTCCTCGGCAGGTACAGCTTCGCGTGCACGGAGAGATACTTGTTGAGTTGCGGCGTTCTGCCGACGCCGATAAGTGACGCGTATATTTTCCCCCACATTAGACTGCAGGAAAAACAAGCCGCGGCGATGCTCTTGGCCGGATAAGATCAAGCGTCGCGATTTTTCGAGGGGTACATTATTCAAAGCGATAATTTCATCCCCCAACAAAACCTCAGATTCGAAGCCGACCGAACCCGGCATACGATCCGATACGAAATAATGATTCACCCCGTCGATGACCTGTCGCTGCAGAGTCAGGCCTAAGTCGCCCGCCGCTCCTCCCTGCAACTGACTGAAAGAACTGGGTGGTAGAATGGCTGTGTGTGAGACATTAATTTCATCAATGATGGCATTCAAACCCTCTGCAGCCTCCCTTGGTGATTGGCTGGCATCTACCACCTCGACCATGCGATCGAACACATCATCGAGGTACTCGCTGCGTTCGGTTTCTTTGAGGTAGTCGCGGATGATTTGATTTGATTTTAGTTTTTCAACAATGGTGGGGATGTCCACTAACTCTTTCCGGTAAGTCGGTAACGTAATGGTCTCCCGCACGCCTTCCCTCTCGATTAATGCCACTAACTTGGAATCGGGTTCCGTGCTCGCCAGCAAGCTAGAGAGCTTACTCAATTCGGCTGTGGATATAGAGGTACCCGAAATTTCAACCAGTCGATCATCAATTTGCAGAGGGCAGGTGTCTGCCACGTGCTCGTGCACTTTTTTAACGAAAACACCACCGTCTTTTTGTTTGATTCGGATTCCCAGCGAAGCACCTCGCCAACGATCTATTTCTGCCTCGTTCAGGGGAGCTTCTTGAGCCACGAGAAAAGCCGGCACCACGCTCAGCAAAACAAAAACCAACAGGCAGTTAATCGAGATACACTTCTTCACGGTTTTCCTTTTTTCATATTCTTGCAAATGCTCAAGCGTCGTCACGAAAACTCACATCGCGAATCGACGGAAACGACCCCCGCTGCTCGAAAGGCAACACCGCGGAAACGGCACGCAGGCGTTTACGCCCATCAAATCATTGTCACCAAAATCATCAGTGAACGCCAATATTCCCCGACTAACGTAACACGTTTTGTTCAATATCCACGGTTTTTGAATAACGAACTCGTTTTAGGTCGCTTGATTTGTATTCTTTCACAAATTCTAATGAAGCCACGAAAACAATCAAAACTTGAGGGCAAGCGTGATGTCAATTTCCACACCATTTAATTTAATGCAATGGATCGCCGAGCACGAACACGAGTTCAAAGCACCGGTGATGAATAAGCAATTCTACAAAGAGGCAAACGACGTAATCGTTTTTGTCTCCAAAGGCCCGAATACGCGAAACGATTATCACGTGAACCCCAAAGAGGAGCTTTTCTACCAACTTAAAGGGGATATCGCGGTTCGTATCCGACCCTTGGATGGCACGCCACCGCGGGAAGTAATAATTCGTGAAGGTGAAATGTGGCTTTGCCCGAAAGATGTTCCGCATCGTCCACAACGCCCCGCCGATACGCTGGGTCTTATCGTCGAATTCCCTCGCCAAGGGCCTGAATATTTGCGTTGGTATTGCAACTCAGACGAGCACCTTGTGCACCAAGCTGAGTTCAAGCTAGAGCATATTGACCGGGATTTACATCGCATTATGGATGCGTTTTGGAACGGTCCAGAAGATGTTCGCACTTGCCCCGAGTGTAAAACCGTCGTGGAACGGGCCAACGAGTTTTCTCTCGATACGGTTTCCTAAAGAGCGTTTCTTTCGACAAACTGTCGGGGAACTACCGCTGCGAGCCAACAAGTCTTTCCCGTGACCGCCTCGGTTTCAGGCAGGCGATTTTCAGTCGTTTGCCTGAATTTTACGTCACCTGAATCGCCCTCGACTTGCAAATCTATCTATACATGCCGCCTTCGCACCGGAGCAGAACCATGCGACCACTAGCATCTTCGAAACACCTGATAATTTTCGTTGCCCTTGTTTCGTTCTTCGGCATCGATTCATATGCTCAACCCACCTCCGATACCGCCATTGCCTGGTTCAAAGCCAAAGATCTGGACGTAGAGGGTGTGGCGTTTAAGGACACCGAAAATGATTTTGACCGGTTACCAGAGAGGGCCAAAGATAAAGTCAGAAAACAGGTGTGGGATCTCAGTCAGTTTCCAGCCGGAGTTCTCGTTCGCTTCCAAACGGACTCGCCTGTAATACACATCAAATACGATTTAGCGAACGCTCGTTTGGCAATGCCTCATGTACCCGCAACCGCAGTCAGTGGCGTCGACCTGTATGCTGAAAATGACGAGGGCGTGATGCAATGGGCGGCTGTTCTTAAGCCTGGAAATACATCCATCAACCAAAAGTTGCTCGACAGGATCAAGCCGAAATCGGACGGCAGTCAACGCCGGTTCGATCTGTACATGCCCCTATTCAACCGTCCCGTGAATTTAGAAATTGGCGTGGATGCCAATTCTCAATTTGGCAAGGCGCCAGCACGCACAGAGAAACCTATCCTGATTTACGGAACCTCGATCATGCACGGCGCCTGTGCATCGAGGGCGGGCATGTCGATCTCATCGATCTTGGGGCGTCGCCTAAATCACCCCATAATTAATCTTGGATTTTCGGGTAACGGTCGAATGGAACTCGCCGTGGGTCAGTTCATCGCGGAACTCGATCCTGCCGTTATTGTTATCGACTGCCTGCCGAATCTGAATCCCCAACGGGTGGCAGAGCGTTGCGAGCCGCTAGTGCGACAGCTTCGAGAAGCAAGGCCTGACACCCCCATCTTGCTGGTCGAGGATCGAGTTTTCACCAACGCTTGGATTCGCGTAGGTGCCGATTCATTCCACAAAAACAATCAGGCGGCACTGCGGGGAGCGTACGACCGTTTGGTCGCGGACGGTGTCAAAAACCTGCACTACCTACCCGCTACTAATTTATTAGGGAACGATCACGAGGGAGCTACCGACGGCTCTCACCCGAGCGACTTGGGCATGATGCGTTACGCGGACGCCTACGAACCGGTGTTGCGGAAGATCATCGGCAAATAACACTCTACGCACGGCAACGCAGCGGCGGCGTTTCTGCATCGGGCAAGCGGGTTTAGGCGCCTACCCATTGCGCGTAAATCGACTTGGCTCGCGCGGGCTCGTCTGTCCCCGATATAATCGCTCTGCCATCAGCAAAAACAGTTATCAACAAATCCGGCAGCTGGAATTTCAAAAGGTAATCGTTTTGTTTGACCTCACCGTGTTGCCGCAAACGCTCTCCCAGTTCCACGAGGTCGACCACCGCAACGCCCGCAGGCTTGATTTGCACAGAATTCCTACCGCATAAAACTGCCGTCGTGGTGGATTGCTCGCCGGACAACCAAACGCGTTGCCCATTCTGACAGGCTGGGCAAGCGACTTTTTCAGCGAGATTTCCGAGCTTCAATTTCGTAAACCTGCCCAGCCAAAGATCCACGACGGTCAAATCGCGACTGACGTGCTGCCTATTGTCCGAAAGGATCTTGAGAGCCTCGACCGATTGAATCGATGCCACGACATTCACTGCCGGACCAAGTACACCCGCCACATCGCATCCTGCCGTCGTACCGGGCGGGGGTGGTCCATCGACCATTAAACAATTCAAACAATTTGATTGGCCCGGAATAATGGTCAGTGATTGCCCCTCGCTACCAATGCAACCGCCGTAAATCCACGGGATTCCGGTCTCCAAGGCAAAGTCATTGATCAAAAATCTAGCTTCAAAATTGTCAGTACCGTCCACGATCACAGTGGCACCGTTTGCCAACTGTGAGATGGTTCGGTGGCTAAGATCCTCAACAAATGCTTCGATCCGCACCTGAGAATTGATCATTTCTAGCTTTTGTTTTGCCGCGATGGCCTTAGGCAAGCCCGAGGAGACATCTGCCTCATCGAACAAGACCTGACGCTGCAGGTTGTGCAGTTCCAGATAATCGCGGTCAACGATTCGTACACACCCTACACCAGCACGGACCAACGTTTCCGCGATCACACTGCCCAGAGCACCACACCCAACAACTAAGGCGGTGCCGGCAGCCAGTTTTCGCTGTCCCTCGATCCCGATTTTGGGAAAGTACATCTGCCGAGAATAACGATCAAAATCTTCGGATGGGGATCCTGCTCCTAGGTTCACGTTTCTCCCTCCAACAATAACGGTTTGAGAAAACGCCCCGTCACGCTCTTGGTATTTTCGCAAATCTGTTCCGGAGTACCCTCAGCCACCACTTGCCCACCGAGGTCCGCCGGACCAGGACCCAAGTCAATAATGTGATCGGCGTGAGCCAGCATCAAGAGATTATGTTCAATCACGATCAAGGAATGCCCCACGTCAATCAAAGCATCAAAGGAATCGATCAAACGCACCACATCGGACATATGCAGACCAAACGTCGGTTGATCCATTATGAACAGCGTACGTTTCTGGCCACCTTTGCCGAGAAAAGAAGCCAGCTTTAGTCGTTGGGCCTCGCCCACCGAAAGCGTACTTACGGGCTGGCCAATTTGCACATAGCCGAGACCGACATCTTTTAGCAATTTGAGCCGAGCTTGCACTTTGCGATGTCCGCGGAAAAAAGCGAAGGCTTGATTCGCCGTCATTTGCAGAACCTCTGCCACATTTCGGTTTCGATAACGCACTGCGACGACTTCCGACTTGAATCGCGTTCCCCGACACTCTTCGCAGGTCCTCAAGACATCCGCCATGAACTGCATATCGATTCGCAAATACCCATCGCCACTGCAACGGTCACAGCGACCACCCTCGACGTTAAAACTGAAAGCCCCTGGCTTCAAGTTGCGAGCCTTCGCATCTTGGGTATCAGCAAATACTTTGCGAATTTCATCCCAAGCTTTTACATAGGTAGCCGGGTTACTGCGAGAGACACGCGGCAAAGCTGATTGGTCGATGACAGCTACCTGATCAAACCGATCGCCTCCATGTAGTTTTGAGAACTCCAAAGTCGGTTCTGAATTATCTTGAATGCGATTCTGCAGGGCCGGGGCCAAGGTTTGTCGGACCAGCGTACTCTTCCCTGCCCCGCTGACACCTGAAACAACACACAAAAGGTCAAGCGGAAAATTGACGGTAATATTTTTCAGGTTGTTTCCCCGAGCGCCCGCCAGTTGGATTCGCGCCCGTTGATTATCCCGTCTTTCACCCGTAAAGCTGAAACCGCGTTTGCCGCTCATGAAATCTGCGGTCACCGTATCCGATCCCGTTACCAACTCCAAAGGCGACCCATCAAAAACGACCTCGCCGCCTCCGCGTCCGGCTTCCGGACCAATCTCGACCACCCGTTCGGCAAGCCCAATCATGCGGGGGTTATGGTCCACGATCACCACTGTGTTGTTGCGGTCTTGTAGACGACCAATCTGCCCGGCCACCTGTTCAATATCAGCGGCGTGCAAACCCGCGGAAGGCTCGTCAAGCACATACAGCAAATTGACCAAATCCGACC
Organism: Planctomycetaceae bacterium; assembly: GCA_024232675.1. Lineage (GTDB taxonomy): Bacteria > Planctomycetota > Planctomycetia > Pirellulales > Pirellulaceae > CAJQPP01. Next base: position 2,724 of record JAAEPL010000441.1, on the reverse strand, counting down.
CCAAGGCACGGGTCAAGGCAACTCGCTGACGCTCACCGGAACTAAGCGTGCGCAATTGCCTGCCGACGGTCAGATACCCCACCCCAACATTGCTCAAAAATTTTAATCGACGAGAAAGCAACTGCACCAAAGGGAAGGCTTCTGACTTGGTTTCGTCGTTTTCCAAGATTGCCAAAAATCGGACTAGTAACTCATCAATCGGAACTTGGGAGATGTCCGCCAAATTCATACCGTCAATGCGATAGGATAAGGCGACCTCGTTAAGTCGCTGCCCACCACAGTCGGGACAATCTTTGTAAGATCGCCAGCGAGCCAAGAAAATGCGCAAATGCATTTTGTACTTCCGTCGCTCCAGCCACCGAAAGAAACCATTCAATCCCCCAAAATCGAGATCGCGATCTCCCTCCCAAACAAGTCGAAGCTGCGATTCGGTTAGTTCGGAAAATGAGACATCCAAGGGAAAGTCATGCGCGGCCGCGATCGTCATCAACTCTTCCCGCTCGTGCTGATATGCGGGCGACTTCCATGGAGCAATTGCATTGTCTCGGATGGATAAAGAGGGATCCGGAACAATCTTATCGATATCCAAAAAGGAGACACTACCGAACCCTTCGCAGGTAGCGCAAGCTCCCTTGGGGCTGTTAAAGCTGAATAAACCCGCGTCAGGTTCTGGGAATTCCGTGTCGCACCCAGCACAAACCAAACGGTTGCTGAAGTTCCGTTGAGCAAAATCTACCCCGTCCACCTGTAGGTCGCCCTGGGAATCTTCGAGCAACACCACCGCGGCGCCGTGGCCGTAGAAGAAAGCTGTTTCCAGTGACTCAATACAACGCACTGGCTTTATATTTCCGGTCTTCAGGCGATCCACGATCACGGTCATCGTAGAGATCTCCGGTCGCGCGAAATCGGATAGCGGCAACCCATCCGTTTCGTAACTCGTTCCCTCAATGATTACGCGGCGAAAGCCATTACGTTTAATATCAGAGATGACAGCCTGTAATTGCTCCGCCGTTTCCCAGTGCACTGGAAAACCAATTTGAAATTTGCGATTCGGTTTCTCTTCGTTTAACTCGGACAGCACCTGTTGAGGCGAGTTCCTGCGCACGGCAGTTCCGCATTGATAACAGGTTATCTCAGCGACTTGAGCAAACAAAAGACGCAGGTAATCAATCGTCTCCGTCACCGAACCGATCGTGGTTCGCGCGTTACCACGCTGCCGAGACGCCGATACCGAAATGGCTGGGGGAATCCCATCGATCCGGTCAGCGTCAGGTTTCTCCAACTGGTCCAGAAATTGTCGCGTGTAAGGAGAAAAACACTCGATGTACCGTCGTTGCCCCTCGGCAAAAAGCGTATCCAAGGCAAGACTTGTCTTGCCACTTCCACTGAGGCCACAAAGGGCCACCATTTGACCGTGGGGAATATCCAGATCAATATTCTTGAGGTTGTTAACCCGCACGCCGCGAAGCTGAATGCTACCCGCTGACGGGGCGGAATGATCGAGGGCCGTCTCTATGACTTCGTTTTGGGCCGCACTGCCCCGATCGCTCATACCACCATCTCTTCAGCGATTAGGAATGCAATCTCCATTGCTTGGTCGTAGTTCAAGCGTGGGTCGACCGCCGACTTATAGGCTCGGTCAAGATCGGCTTCCGTTAAACCAGTCGCCCCTCCCACACACTCGGTAACATCGTCTCCGGTCAGTTCCAGATGGACTCCCCCCAATATGGAATCCATCCTACGATGGATGGCAAAGGCCTGAGTCAATTCATCCACGATCGCTTCAAAACGGCGGGTCTTGGTACCTGATTCAGTTTGAAAGGTATTCCCATGCATGGGATCACTGCACCACAACACTTTTTGCCTGGCCTTCTGGACAGCAGAAATCAAGGGCGGCAAAAACTTCCCGATGCTATCCGCACCTAAACGGTGGATCAAAGTAATCCTGCCGAGTTCGTTTTTGGGATTCAATACCTGCACCAACGAAACAAGCTCTTCCGGTTTTGTTGCGGGGCCAATTTTCAAACCGATCGGATTCTCAATGCCGCGGAAATATTCAATATGAGCGCCGTCCAATTGCCGGGTTCGGTTACCGATCCACGGAAAATGAGCGTTCAAGTTATACCAACCGTCTCGCCGGGGCACGCGTTGCGTCTGGGCCTGCTCGTACGTCAGATGCAAACCTTCATGCGAGGTATAGATGTCCACAGATTTGGTGTCGGCTACCGAGCGATCAAGAATCGACTCCATGAATTTGAGCGAACTGGCGATCGAGTGCACCATGTTGTGATATTGCTTGGCTTGCGGCGTTTCGTTCGCAAAATCAAGATCCCAATTTTCCGGATGGTGCAAATCCGCGAATCCCCCACCAATCAAACTGCGGATGAAGTTGAGAGTCATCGCCGCTCGCTCGTATCCGCGAATCAACAATTCGGGATCGGCACGGCGACCCTCAGGTGTAAAATCACTACGGTTGATCAAGTCACCACGGTAAACAGGCAATTCAACGCCATCTCGGGTCTCCATGTTCGTGGAACGTGGCTTGGCATACTGGCCGGCAATTCGGCCGACGCGGATAACCCTTTGCGAGGTGGCGTAAGTAAGTACGAAACTCATTTGCATGAGCACCTTGAGGTTGCCAACAATTGCATCTGTCTGGCAATCCTCGATACGTTCGGAGCAGTCCCCGCCTTGCAGCAAAAATGCATTGCCTTCCGCGGCCTG
>JAAEPL010000440.1 GCA_024232675.1 Planctomycetaceae bacterium | reverse complement strand
TTCCTGCAAGCAGGAGATCGAGCCAACTGATCAAGCGTGGTGCTCTTTCAGATGCCAACTACCAAACAACCAAATTGTCAAAAATCAGTTCCTCAGTTTGGAGCATTGCTCCGCGTCGAGGGACGCTGCTTGTGGGCAGCCGCTCGAAGCCAAAGTGTTTGGCGTCAGGCGGTTGACCGCAAGTGAGGGGCGAAAGATACCGGTGAGGTGTTCTCTCGTCAACCGAGGTTTGGAAGGTTTCTGAAAATAATTTTTCAGGCCTTTTCGCCTCGCAAGATCATTGGAATTTTGCATGTTTGCCGCTTCCTTGCAAGGAGGGAAAACACTGAAAGCCAAGATTAAAAGAGAACTTTCATCCAAGAAGGTTCGACTTTTGCACGGATGGCTTCCGTTCCAAATCTCTCATCAGCCTTTTGGGGTGACCCAGTCGACTGCAACAGTGACTGAATCATCTCAAATCGGCTCAAGACCGCAAGGGTCTTGAATCAATCAAGGACGTGAATCCATGATCTTTTCTAAGTGGAGGTGGACGGACTTGAACCGACGACCCTCTGCTTGCAAAGCAGATGCTCTCCCAACTGAGCTACACCCCCTTAGGGATCGGAAGTTTGAGTGATCCGAATCGTTTTGACAAGGCGTCAAACGCGAACCTTTCAAGACTTCCAAAAGTGGGCGTGCCAGAATTCGAATCTGGGACCTCGTCGTTATCAGCGACGCGCTCTAACCAACTGAGCTACACGCCCTCGTCCGACTTCAGTCACTCGCAGCGTTGCCGCCGCTGGTCTGACCTTTGGTCGAGGGAAGCGGCAAAGTGTACGGAAACTCGATTGCCTGTCAAAGGGAAGAAACCCCATGTTGTGCACAGAATCGACGATTTCTTTGACGCGGCCCGCGACTTTGCGGTTCGCTTTCGCGTTTTCGATTTTGCGGATTTTCACGTTTGGGGGAGGTCGACAGCCTTCTGGTTCCTATGATTGGCCTCAGAAGGCAGGCTTCGAAAGTTCACTTTAATCAGTGTTTTGCCTGATTGCAGCCATGAAATCGGCCTGTGTTGGCATCTCCCGCGTTGCCGTAAAATCGACATTTCCACGCTCGCCACCGTCAGTCACACTACGTAATCGACTTCGAGAGCGGTCGGGCCTGCAGTTTGGCCCGCGGGCGGTCGGAGTGAAGATTTTCTCGTACCGAAATTCATGGAATCAATCGAATGATGGATCGTTTGCAACACGCTTCGCCCATTTTGGCTATCGGATTGTTGCTCGGATTAGCCACTGCTGCTGACGCAGCGGCCCCGACTCCAGAAAAAGCTCTTACTCTTAAACCCGTTCAAGCAGGGGTGGATTACGAAAGAGTTGCGTTGGACAAGCAGTCGGAATGCAAAGTCATCGATATCGACCGGAAAGACTGGTCTGGCTGGGAAGTGATCGCCAAAGACGGGACCCTGTTGAGGCGATTTGCCGATACCAATGGCGACCAACAAATCGATTTGTGGTGCTATTTTAAATTCGGAGTCGAGGTTTACCGCGACATCGACAGGAATTTTAACGGCAAAACGGACGAGTATCGCTGGCTGGCGACGGGCGGAACACGTTGGGGATTGGACCAAGATGAAGATGGTTTGATCGATGCCTGGAAGCAAATTTCCGCTGAAGAAGTGACCGCTGAGGTGGTTGCAGCTTTGCGTGAAAGAGACGCAGATCGGTTTGCGCCACTCGTGATTAGCGACAAAGA
>JAAEPL010000439.1 GCA_024232675.1 Planctomycetaceae bacterium | reverse complement strand
TCGGGGGGTTTCAAAATATTCGTTGTTGAATAATGTATTTATTGTATGGTGTCGCGCAGAGATGGGTTCCCTTAAATTCGCGTGTTGTGGCAATACTGTGGGACGCGGTTGAGGACGCGGTTGAGGACGCGGATTCACGGCCGGTTCGTCACCATCAACGTCATCTGGTCGCTCCGTGTCGACGGAGGGCGTTCACGGTGTCGGTGTGGCCGTTCTCGGCGGCAAACATCAACGCTGTCTTGCCACTCTGATCAACAGCATCCACATTGGCGTTGTGCGTGCCTGCGAGGGCGTTCACGGTGGCGGTGTGGCCGTTCTCGGCGGCAAACATCAACGCCGTTTTGCCATCCCAGCGATCAACAGCATCCACATTGGCGTTGTACGTGCCTGCGAGGGCATTCACGGTGTCGGTATGGCCGCTCCAGGCGGCATGCATCAACGCTGTCATGCCACGCAAATAATCAACAGCCTCCACATTGGCGTTGTACGTGCCTGCGAGTGCGTTCACGGTGTCGGTGTGGCGGTTCCAGGGGGCATGCATCAACGCTGTCATGCCAATCTCATCAACAGCATCCACATCGACCCCAAGCGTTCCAATAAACGCCTCGATAATACCCAGATGGCCCCCACGAGCAGCCCACCCCATCCCATCTCCCGCGGCAT
>JAAEPL010000438.1 GCA_024232675.1 Planctomycetaceae bacterium | reverse complement strand
TTCCCAGATCCGGATAAGGCTTCTCTTACCTGTTTGGCTTGAGAGGGGTCTTTGATGGCTTCCAAGCAAACGATGGCGGCGTGTTTGGTGAGGGCTAAAATCACGTTGGTGTGATAGATGGGAAGGCCATCGGTGTAATAGGCGTCAAATATCACCGGCCGAAAATTGAAGCGTTGGCAAAAATCTTTGAATAGCTTCTCGCTCGTACGCATGCTGCGGCACGCGTAGGCAATTCCATTGGCGCGATCCAGTACCATGCTGCCGGTACCCTCAAGGTTCTCCCCTGGGGTCGCTTGGTCCATTCGCCATACTTCGTTGACTCGGAAAATTGACTGTAATCCCTCGATGATATCTTCGCGAATTTCCTGACGGCGTGAGCGAGACATCATTGGGTAAACGACCAATTGCCCGCCTTCGTGGAAGCTGATCCAGTTGTTTGGAAAAACCGCATCAGGTTTTACGGGTTCCGGCGTATCTTCCACAGTGAATACATCGACGTTTCGACGAAGCAGTTCGGCAAGCACATTGTCAAATTCTTCGATTGCCATTTTGGCGATTTCAGCTGCAGCGATATTCCCATCTGCAGCTTGAAACGAATTGCTAGTCGCCGTCTCGGCATTGAAACCAAAATTCGCCGGCCGAATCATCAGAATTTTATTGGTGATTTGTGCTTTTGACATTGAGTGCGTTCCAGAATGGTTGAAACGGGAGCGGGGAAAGGTGTTTTTGCCTCTGAGACCGAAGTTAAGGTTAGTTTGGTAGGCCTAGGCAGTCGACGCCGTTGTGGTTGCTATCGTTTCGCTATTCCCCCGATGTGTGGGGTGCGTTGAAAGAAGACTGCATCTTATTTACCGGTTCGACGAACCAGCATCGACATACCCTGCCCGCCACCCACGCATAGTGTCACCAGTCCGAGGTCTCCTGGGTGATGTTCGGCTAACAGTCGATCGTGGGCGGTAATGAGCAATCTCAAGCCGCTGGCACCTAGCGGATGCCCAATGGCCATGGCGCCACCCCAAGTGTTGACTTTTGCGGCAGGTATTTTCAGTTCCTCCATGCACGCGAGTACCTGAATGGCGAAGGCCTCGTTGATTTCGAAGACGGCAATGTCATTTGCCGTAATTTGATTTCGCTCGAATAGCTTGCGGGTTGCCGGAATCGGCCCCAAGCCCATAACGTCGGGGCCCACATGTGCGACCGCGACATCCACAATTTCAACGGCGTCAGTGACACCTAATTGGCTGGCGAGTTCTGCACCCAAGACGATGCCACAGGTGGCTCCATCGGTTAAGGGGGAGCTGGTTGCTGCTGTAACCGAGCCATCATCGGCGAAGCAAGGTTTCAGGCTGGCCATTTTTTCTCGATTTACAGGCAAGCGAATTAGCTCATCTTGCTCGATGTGAAGCGGCGCTATCTGTCGCGAGTACTTCCCGGCGGCAAAAGCAGCCCCGGCATTCTCGTGACTGGACGCCGCCAAATTCTCCTGATCCAAACGCGTGATATGTGGGAATTGAATGGCAACTTTTTCTGCGGTGCTTCCATTGGCAATGTAGGCATCCGGGCAGGTCGATTTGATGTTGTCTGATTCGGACCAGTTGGCTCCCCGCCGAGGAATGCGACTCATCGATTCTACGCCGCCCACAATCACGTGATCACCCCAGTGGGCTTTTACGCGAGCCGCAGCTATGGCGGCTGCTTCCAGAGAGCTGGCACACAATCGGTTGACGGTCATGCCAGGCGTGTCCAAGCCCGCGCCAAGCGCGATCATACGGGCCAGGTTGTAGCCTTGCTCGCCTTCAGGGTAAGCACACCCTACGATTAAGTCGTCTGCCGTGTGTTCCCAGAGCGAGGGATGTGCATTCGAGTTCGCCCGCAGTAGAGCGACCAACATGTCGTCGGGCCGCTCTTCCACGAGAGCTCCCTTAAAAGCTCGTCCAAACGGGGTTCGCATGCCTGCGGTAAATATTGCTTTCGACATAGTATTTCTTCTAAATGTCACTGTCTCGGGAAATGAGTTACGAGACAGGGGGAGTGTTCGAGTCGAGTAAATTGGAATCCATCATCAAGTCGCTGATTTCAATGCCATCCGCCAATTTTTTAATGTGAAAGGTCTCTCCGGTCGGTTCGAAAATACCGAGGTTGGTCACAATGGTCGTGACGACGCTCTTCCCGGTGAGTGGTAGTTCACATTGTTTCTTTAATTTGCACTGACCGTTTTTTGCGCAGTGCGTCATCATCACAATGATATTTTTTGAGCCGTTGACGAGATCCATAGCGCCCCCCATCCCCGTGACTTTTTTGCCGGGAACCATCCAGTTCGCCAGGCTGCCTTCCGCGTCGACTTCCATGCCACCGAGCACGCTGAAATCAATATGGCCGCCGCGAATCATGCCAAAGCTGGTGGCGCTGTCGAAAAAGCTTGCTCCTTTACCGACCGCAATCGTCTCCTTCCCCGCGTTGATCAGAGTCGGCGAGACGGTTTCCGGCGTTGGTCGTCCGCTAATACCCAAGACACCATTCTCGGAATGGATGGTGACGTTCCGTTCCGCAGGCATTCGCTCGGCGATCAACGTGGGCATACCAATACCAAGGTTCAGACTGCAGTCGGGGGTCAGCATGGCAATGATTTCGTCTGCCATTTGTTGCTTGGTCCAGCCGGTTTTTTGGGGGGTGTCATTCATGGCAATCGTCAATTGGCAAAGAGAATCACGAAAACGGTATTTTCGAGATTTTAAGCTCGCGAGTCTACTAGGGGCAGAGGTCGTTTTCAGTGGGAATCAAACGATCCTTGGGAATCGATATTGTTTCCCGGTTAAGCTGATTCCACGGCTCTCAAAACGAAACGGCGATTCACGAAGCCGACCTCGCGGTTCGCCTTAATCAAACTGGCTTTTGCCCCGCAAAATGTGGTGGTAATGTTGAGCGAAGCGATGCGACTCATCACGTACGTACTGGAGAAGTCGCAACGCAAACGAATTGCGGCTTAGGCGTAAGGATTCTGATTCACCAGGCCGGAAGATTTCTTCTTCTTTTTTTGCCAATGAAATTACCGTAGGCGGAGGGATATCCAAAGCTTCAAAGGCGGCCATGGCCGCGCTCAATTGCCCCTTGCCACCATCGATCAGCAGAATGTCGGGGAAGGCTTCCTGCTCGTCATACATACGGCTGAACCGGCGGGCAACGACTTCGTTGATACTGCGAAAGTCGTCGACGCCTTTAACTTCCCGAATTTTGTAGCGTCGGTATCCCGGTTTGAAGGGCAAGCCATCGATAAACTGGACCAAGCTGGCAACGGTTTCGCCCCCCTGTAAGTGAGCGATGTCGATGCCTTCGATGGTACGCGGTGTCTTTTTAAGTTTGAGGACTTGCCGCAAACCGGCCAAGCCTTTCTTGGGGTCGATGTAAAAGGCTTCAGGTTGAGCGTGGGTATCCAGTTCGCCACGGTCGTCCAAGGAGCGTAACATGTCCAGTTCATCGCGAAGTTTTGCGGCTTCTTCAAACTTTAGATCCTGGGAAGCCTGCAGCATCTCTTTTTCAAGTTGGCTCAGCAGGCGGGTCTTGTTGCCATCCAAGAACATTTGCAAACGCCGGATGTCTTTTTTGTAATCCTTCTTGGAAATTCGCAGGTTGCAGGGAGCCGTGCACTGCTTGATGCTGGCCAGCAGGCAGGGGCGAAACCACTGCCAGCGTTCATCCTCATTATCGATATCGAGTGAGCACGTACGAAACTTGAAAATGCGCTGTAGCACTTGGATGGCACCCCGCAACGCACCCGCGTTGGGGAAAGGTCCGTACAATTTAACCCCTTTGTGTGCTGGCGTGCGGGTCAACTCAACACGAGG
>JAAEPL010000437.1 GCA_024232675.1 Planctomycetaceae bacterium | reverse complement strand
CTCGATTACCACATCTCTACAAGGCATCGATTTAGCTTCGCCTTCATCTAAACGCACTTCCACGCGTATGCCGTGAGGAGATATTTGTGTTGTTTTGATATTGGCTGCATGCCCCATCGCTACCCGACAAAAGACTTCGGGATCCCCTTCAAACAAGGGCCAGAATGGTAGATGAAAGATGCACGTCTCTTTGGCATTTGAAAAATGACAGCGCAGATTGGCAACCACACAACGATTCCCATCGGCGTCTTCCCACTGAGTCACGTTTTGTAACAGCGTGTCGTCTGACTGGAATTGGTCCTGGACGATCTTCCAAGGCTGATTTTCAGATTCCTCCAACGCCTCGCCATCAACCGCAGCTTCTGTAAGCCTGGCTTCCTCGACGATATCTTTATCCGAGAGATCGCTGCCAACAGCTTCGCTTGCAGCCTCCATCTCGATCGCCTGAGAGGTACGGTTCTGGTTGGTCAGCAAGATCTCGCTGCCAGATAATCCCAACCACATGCGGACACCGAGTACACCGACGATCGGCAAGATGAGAGTGACCGCAAACGCAACGCCTGTTGACCAAATGGAAAGTGCGACGACTGCCAAAAAGGCAAACGATCCGTCCAAGGAGATATCCCACCAACGGATACTTCGCGTACGACTCAGCAACAACACGGCCGTCACCAGACTCGCCACCACAAGCGCCAACTGCAGGACTTGGCCTTGGTATTCCACGAACCAGTACAACGCGATGCTCAGAGCGGCAAAAACATTAGCCAGCGCGATCACAGCAGAAGCCCACGGATCGACACGCACGCGGTCAGAATCACGAGCGGGCCAATGTAACGAATTAGATGGGTCAGTAAATGTCAAAGGGGCCTCCATTAGGAAGCCCCGATGATAAATCATTTACAAGCAGGCATAAACGCCAGTTCATGGCCTCTGCAGGGTTTCACAAACCACCCCAACTGAAGCACGTCGCCGGCATAAGCTGGTTGGCTCTTAAACTTCCGCGGCGACCCCAACGGCATCGTTCAATTTTGCGGCAGCTTCCGTGCATTCCCAAGTAAAATCGGGGTCATTGCGACCAAAGTGCCCGCCTTCCGCAGTTTTGCGGAAAATAGGCCGACGCAACTTGAGGTAATCAATAATACCTGCGGGAGCCAGTGGGAATACCTTTTTAACCGCTTCGCAGATTTGATCGTCATCCACAGTCCCGGTGCCTTGAGTGTCGATATGAACGCTCACAGGTTCACTGACCCCAATGGCGTAAGCCAATTGAATCTCACAGCGTTTTGCGAGTCCTGCTGCGACAACATTCTTGGCGACGTGTCGGGCCATGTAGGCAGCACTGCGGTCGACTTTGGTGGAGTCTTTACCACTGAATGCACCGCCACCGTGTCTGCCCCAGCCACCGTACGTATCGACGATGATTTTGCGGCCAGTCAAACCGCAATCACCGTGCGGTCCGCCGATGACAAATTTCCCGGTCGGATTGATGTGATACTTGATATTTTCGTTCATCAAGTTTTCCGGAAGCAATGGATTGATCACCTTATTGATGACGAATTCACGAATTGTCTCATTGTCGACAGCCTCATTATGTTGAGTCGAGACAACGACGGTATCGATACGCACTGGCTTGAAACCGTCGTACTCGACGGTAACTTGACTTTTGGAGTCGGGACGTAGCCAATCAACCTCTTTGTTGAATCGTGCCTCATTCAGTCGTTCAAGAATTTTGTGGGAGAGGGCAATGGGTAGCGGCATCAACTCTTCGGTATCATCGCAGGCGAACCCGAACATTAAACCCTGATCCCCGGCGCCAATCGCTTTGCCGGCATCGGCATTGGCATCCACACCTTGAGCGATATCAGGACTTTGCTGGTCCAAGCGTACAATCACCTCGCAGCTATCGCAGCCAATTCCCGTGCTGGAGTCGTTGTAGCCGACTTCACGCATGACGTTACGGACGATGGCTTCTACATCGACGTTGGCCTTCGAGGTAATCTCACCGGCGATAACTGCCAGCTCCGTGGAAACCATCGTTTCACATGCCACGCGGCTGTTCGGGTCTTGCGCCAACATCGCGTCCAAAATGGCATCGGAGATTTGATCGGCCAGCTTATCGGGATGGCCCATGCTGACGGATTCGCTGGTAAACAGATACTTGCCTGAGCTCACTAGAATGCTCCCATCGTTAGCTTATTAAGTGTGGCCGGAATACCTTGCTTCCACTCGCAAGCAACCATTTGACCGGCTTGGTGTCGATTTGACAGCCGAACAGTATACCTTGTGGAAGGCGAATCTCTCAACGGGTCAAATGAGCAGATGTTGCCATCGTTTGCCAACTTTCGACGCTCGACCGAGCGGTCTCCGCCGCCAATTGAGTTCGTTTGCCCGCAGATACTCAGGCTGCCTTGGATTGCCGGGGCTCAAGTTCATTAACTTCCGGAAAATAGCACCCTAATCGATCGCAAGTTTTCTTCACTGCGCCGCAGGATTGGTTCACCATCGAAAAAGCCGCCTCCCCAAGCTGCCGAGCCGCTTCAGGATCAGAAATCCACTGCTCAACGAGCGCTTCCAACTCACGCTCACTAGCGACTTGCACTGCCACACGCTGAGTCAGCATCTGCCGGACAATCGCCTTGAAATTCCACGTATTGGGACCAAAACAAACCGCCGCTCCACACGCGGCCGGCTCCAACATATTCTGCCCCCCACGATCGCCAAAGCTCCCCCCCACAAAACCAGCATCGCAGAGTTGCCACCAGCCTTTCAGCTCGCCAATGGTGTCCGCGATCAAAATCTCGTCTGCTGCCACCGCATGACCACGATCCTGGGACCTCAAGCTTGCCTTGACCCCGATTTTGCCGAGCCCGCTCAGAATCGCAGTGCCTCGATGCGGATGACGTGGCACAATCACCAAGCGCAGTTCAGGAAAACGCTTTACGAGATCCCGCCAAATACGTCCCACCATCAACTCTTCGGGTTCCTGCGTGCTCCCGGCAACCCAGAGAAAGTCAGACGGACTCAATTTCAATGCCTGCCGCAGCGTTTCCACCAGATCAGCATTCGGTTTTTGCAAAGCACCGTCAAACTTGATCGAACCTGTGACAACCACACGGTCGGCAGGACAGCCCACCCGAATAAATCTGTGGGCATCGTCTGCCGATTGGGCAAGCACCTGACCAATCCTCTTGAACGTATTCTGAAACAGCCATTTCCTTTTAACGTATCCGCTAAAGCTCTTCTCGCTTAATCGCCCATTCATAACGGCGACAGGAATGCTACGCCCGTGGGCCATCCGCAACAGATTGGGCCAAATCTCTAACTCAGCCAACACAATCAAGTCAGGTGATAACCGACTTAAGGCTTGCTGCATCGCCCAACTAAAATCGATAGGAAAGTAGAAACAGGCGTGGTCGGGATACTTGTTTTTGGCTAGTTCCATGCCGGTCGCTGTGGTAACGGAAATCACAAAAGTCGACTCGGGGTGTGCCGTTTTCAGTTGTTCCAATACAGGTTCTAGAAGATTGACTTCGCCGACACTCACGGCATGCAACCAAACGCAATGGCGAT
>JAAEPL010000436.1 GCA_024232675.1 Planctomycetaceae bacterium | reverse complement strand
TCCGTGAAATTCCATCTGATCTTGTGTACACTCTGTCTTCATAAGGCTGTTCTTCCTCTCGGCTATAACTTCTTGATCGCACAAGTGTTATGCCATGAATAACAGCCTTTTTCAATTCTACCGGTGAGAAATGCGGGCTAGGTCAGCTGCTAGCCGCATCGCGGACCTGCGAAAAATCTTTCCACGGAACTGGTTCACCGAGGCCGCTATTAATTCATCGACACCTAACTGTCATATTTTACCATCGCAGCCAAAATTTCCGACCACGAGTCGATTAGAACGGTTGCGTGATATACCTGCCAACTAATCGGGAATGCCCCTAAAGCGCCCAATGAATAGATCCTGAATAAAACAGTTTGATTTTATACGCTGAAAATTTACTGTGGAAAGACTAGCACGTTAGCAGTATCGTCTGTTTCCCGCGTTTTAATTTCGTGATTATTTACCAGATCAACATTTTCGCTCTGCGGAATAAAACCATTGACAGCCTCCAGCAAAAGCAACCTGATTGATTCCACATCGTTCGTGTCAACAGCCGCCTCAAATCTGCCAATGTAATCCTCTATGGTTTCCAATGAAAGGCAATGTTCATTGGCGGTCATTATCAATGGATGTTTGGTCGGTTTCACGTCGTCGCCGATTAAAAGTTCTTCATAAAGTTTCTCTCCTGGCCTGAGCCCCGTAAAGACAATCTTGATATCTCCGTCAGGGTGATCTTCGTCCTGAATTTCCAGGCCGCTCAGGTGAACCAGTCGTTTTGCCATATCCAGTATTTTTATCGGCTCGCCCATATCCAGCACGAACACATCGCCGCCCTGCCCCAAAGCGCCTGCCTGGATGACCAATTGAGCCGCCTCGGGGATGGTCATAAAATAACGTATTATTCCAGGATCGGTAACCGTGATCGGACCACCTTTAGCGATCTGCTTCCGAAACCGGGGCACGACGGAACCGGACGAATCGAGCACATTGCCGAAACGAACCATGGTGAAGCGGGTTGCAACACCCTTGTCCAGGGCAAGACCCTGCAAAATCATCTCGGCAAATCTCTTGGTCGCACCCATCGTACTCGTCGGCCTGACCGCCTTATCGGTCGAGATCAGCACGAAGGTTTCAACCCTGGACTCGATTGCCGCAGTAGCGGCGGTGTAGGTTCCAAGACTGTTATTTCGCACAGCTTCGGACGGGTTTTTCTCGACCATGGGCACGTGCTTGTACGCGGCAGCATGGTAAATAGTCTGCACGTAGAAGGTTCTGCATACTCCCAACAACCTGTTCTTGTTGTTTATGGAAGCAAGAATGGGAACTATATTAATATGCCTCTCACCACCCGCCCTGTCGTGCTGTTCAATTAGTTCATTTTCGATATGGTAAAGATCGGATTCACTGCGTTCGTATAAAATCAGCGTCGTTGGAGCCAGCTTTACGATCTGTCTGCATAACTCGGAACCGATACTGCCGCCAGCGCCCGTAACCATTACTACCTTGCCATTAATATTGGTATTCAGCAGTGTCTGGTCCGGTTTTACCTGCGTCCGCCCCAGTAAATCCTGGACATCCACCTCGCGAATATCATCGATCTTCACTTTACCTGATGCCAGGTCGTTCATGCCGGGCAAAGTAGTGACATGCACAGGGTAGCTTTCCAGCTTTGCGATAATCTGCCGCCGCCTTGATCTGGGAATCGAAGGCATCGCCAAAAGCACTTCCGTGACTGACAATTTTTCGATTATCGAGCTTAATTGAGTGAATGAATAAACCTTCAATCCCCGGATGAAATGCTTCTTAAGTGTCTTGTTGTCATCGAGGAAAGCTACAGGTTTTAGATCCTGGTTATCGATAAAGGCAGCAGCGGTCTGTCTACCAGCGCTACCCGCACCATAGATTACGACCCTTCGCCTGGTGTCGTTTTCACGTCTGAATTTGAAATTACCTATCAACCACCAGCGCGCAAGGGCGCGCGTGCCGCCGACGAGGAGTACCGTCATTAGCCAGTTGATCAGTAGTACCGATCTCGGCAAACCGGAAAAGCCTGCGAGCAACATCACCATGCCAAAAATCAAGGTATAAAGGGACACTGCTTTCACAATTGCCCACATCGCGTTAAAGCCGATATACCTTACGATTGCCCGATACAGGCCCATTCGTATAAAAATCGGAATCGCGATAATCGGCGCCAGGAAGAACAAATACCTCGCGTCCTCCCACCGCCCTACCGGGACAAAAAACTCGCCTAACCGTAACGAGAACGAACACCAAATCGCTGCCGGTAATATCAACATGTCTATCAACAAAACGACAAACCGCTTGGTATTACGTGGCAGTGCCAGAATTTTCTCAACTATCATCGAATGAAATTACCATATACGGATCAGGGCCAGTATAGCTTGACCAGCCCAGTTAACTGCGAATTACCTAGTAGCCCTGGACATTACCTGTTCGATCGCCGTACAGGTTTTGCCAATTTCCGATTCCAGCAAGGTAGGATGCACCAGAAACATCAGGCTAGTTTCTCCGAGTTCTCTTGCGACCCGCAAACGTTGAGCGGGCCTGAAGGTTGTATTATCGAATGCCTTTTCCAAGTATACCTCGGAACAACTGCCCTGATAACAAGGAATTTCGAGCTGCTTGAGTTCCTCGATGATGCGATCTCTGCTCCAGCCATCTGCTAATCCGTCAGGCTCCACAAATACATAGTGTTTATACCTCGCATGGCAAATATAATCAGGAATTCGTGGAACCCGAACAGATTCGAAATTGCGCAATACGGTATCCAGTTCGTTGCTGTTAAGCTGCCTCAATCTTGTCCATTCATCCATGTGTCGGAGTTGTATTCGACCGATCGCGGCCTGAATCTCCGTCATTCGCCAATTCGTACCGAAGCTATCGTGAATCCAACGAAATCCCGGAGGGTGATTGTGTTCGTAGACGGACTCCCAGTTTTTTCCGTGATCCTTGTAGGACCACATTCTAGACCAGAGATCTCTATCATTGGTAGTTACCATTCCGCCTTCGCCAGCCGTCGTCATGATCTTGTCCTGGCAAAACGACCAGCATCCGACATGCCCGAAAGAACCTACAGAGCGATTGTTATACTTTGCTCCATGCGCTTGTGCGCAATCCTCAACCAGGTAGATATTATACTTCTGGCACAATGCCACGATTTTATCCATTTCACAGGGCCACCCTGCCAGGTGCACCACGATTACGGCCCGGGTTTTGCTGCTAATCGAGGCTTCAATCGACGCAGCTGTTAGGTTTTGGGAATCCGCATCAACATCGGCAAACACTGGTATCGCTCCTGCGTTGACAACACAGGACACCGAGGCAATGAACGATCGGGGCGTTACAATAACTTCATCGCCGTGACCAATCGAGAGCGCCTTTAACGCCAGATCAATGGCGACAGTTCCATTCGCCAATGCAATTGCGTAATCACAATCGGTCCAGCTAGCGAATTCCTTTTCGAATTTACGACCCTCGTCACCGGTCCAGTAATTAACCTGGTTTGAAAGCAGCAGTTTCCTGACGGCTTCGCCCTCTTCTTCCGAATATGCAGGCCAGTTTGAAAAAGGGATACTAAGCATAGTTATTGTTCACAGGGATTAAGTTCAATTGAATACGGTCTTCCAGATGTAAATGATATCAGTCCAGAACGTATAATTTTTTATATAGTCACGATTGAGTCGAACCTTATCAGGAAATATCACTTCTCTATTGT
>JAAEPL010000435.1 GCA_024232675.1 Planctomycetaceae bacterium | reverse complement strand
TTGCTGATCACTTGGCTGGCAACGCCCGCTTCGGCGTGGCAGCAGCAACCCACAGCGCCCCAAGCGAACCAAATCAAGGTCATGGCGGTTGTTAATGGCCAACAGATCAGTCGCGATCAATTAGTTCGAGAAACCGTGAATCGGTTTGGTGAGACCGTTACCGAGAGTCTCGTCAACAAATACCTCATTACCGAAGAATGCCAAAAGCAGGGGATTCTGGTTTCGGAAGCCGATGTGGATGCTGAACTGGAAAAGCGTGCCAAGAAGTTTGGCATGTCCTCGGAACGCTATATGGAATTGATTTGCAGTGAACGCAATCTCAAGCCCTCCAAACTGCGTAACGAAGTCATCTGGACAGAACTCGCGTTACGACGCTTGGCTGCCGCAATGACTCAAGTCTCTGACGAAGAGGTACAGCGGCAACTGGAAAGTGAATTTGGACCCAAAGTCCAGGTCCGTGCGATCGCTGTGAACGATGCCGCAAAAGCGGAACAGATTTTAGCTGCGGCCCAAACCAATCCGGAACAGTTCAGTCGCTTAGCCATTGAACATTCTGTGGATCCCAACAGTGCTTCGGTGGGTGGACTTTTACCACCGTTACGTCGCAACATGGGCGAACCCGAGTTGGAAAAAGTTGCCTTTGCTTTGGATGTAGGACAACTTTCCAACGTTTTGAAAATTCAAAATCAATATTTGATTTTGAAATGCGAGCGACAATACCCAGCCACTCAATTAGGCGAACAGGACCAGATCATGGTCCAACAACGCATTGCAGATGAGATCCGCGAATCCAAACTGGGTGACGCGGCCGAACAACTGTTCCGGTCCATGCAGGACAATGCACAGATTGTCAACGTGCTCAATAATCCTCAATTGAATCAACAGATGCCGGGAGTGGCGGCGACAGTCAACGGTTACAAAGTCACCATGAAACAAATCGAAAACGAATGTCTGGTACGATTTGGTCGCGATGTCTTGCAGAGCGAAATTAATCGCACGTTGATCCTTCAACAATTACAAAAATTGGGAGAGGCGGTTGTTACAGAAGATTTAGAACAGGAAATCGCACGCGCCGCCGGCGATTACGGTTTCTTCCTGCCAGATGGTTCGCCGGATGTGGCCAAGTGGAAAGCCCTCGTCACACAAAACGATTCCGCCAAAGCAGAAATTTACGTACAAGACGAAGTCTGGCCGACCGTGGCGATGAAGAAACTTGTTGCCAAATCCGTGCAGGTTTCCGATGAGGATATGCAAAAAGGTTTCGAAGCTAACTTCGGGCCTCGCGTGGAAGCGTTGGCGGTCGTCTTGAAAGATCAACGGACCGCTCAAAAAGTTTGGGAGATGGCCAAGGGTAACCAAACCGAAAAATATTTCGGTGAACTGGCCCACCAGTATTCGATCGAGCCTGCTTCCCGTGCTCATTACGGTGAAGTCCCCCCCATCCAAATGCACGGTGGACGCAAAATCCTCGAGGATGAAGCCTTTCGGTTGAAACCGGGTGAGATCTCCGGCTTGATCCCGGTCGGCAACACTTGGATCGTCATCTGGTGCAAGGGGCGTACGACTCCCGTCGTTCAAGATTTTGACGTTGTCCGAGACGAACTTTACCGCGACATCATGGAGAAGAAACTACGCATTGCGATGGGAGATGAATTCCAGCGTTTGCAAAGTGAATCCCAAATTGACAACTTCCTGGTAGGCTCATCCCAACCGGGCGCTCGAGCCGTACAGGCATCGCGGCGAACTGCTCCCAAAAATCGCTAAGCGGCGATCCGATTGGCCGGGTCGGATCATTCGACCCGGCATCTTATCTTTGACGCAAGTGGAATGAAGTTTTGCTAGACTGAGAGGCACGGACTCACTGGCAACTTAAACCCCATCTCTGCATCATGCCCGACACCAATTCGTCATGGGCGACCAGCCTACTCACTGGCCTCTCTGTTTTGCTGGTCGGAAACTGCTTGGCACAGTCTCCCGAAAAAACGGACCACCAAACTCAAACAGCCATTCCCTATCGCTCGCCCGAACAAGGTGCTGCTGCCAACCCCTGTCTACTCGACCTGCACTACCCTTTGGGAATTACGGATTTCGCCACGATTGTCTGGTTTCACGGAGGTGGACTGACATCGGGAAAACGTCAAATCCCCGCTCAACTTTTGCACCAAGGCATGGCGGTCGTCGCGGTAGGCTATCGGCTAAGCCCCCAAGTGAAAGTCACCGACTGCATCGACGATGCCGCGGCAGCGGTCGCCTGGACCTATCAGAACATTGAAAAATACGGTGGTTCCAAACAGAAAATTTTTATCAGCGGGCACTCTGCCGGCGGCTATTTGACGTCCATGCTCGGCCTCGATGCAAGTCGATTGCGAAAATACAATATCGACGCTAACACACTAGCTGGTCTCATTCCGTTCAGCGGGCATGCCATTACTCACTTCACCGCTCGTCAGGAAAAAGGTATCGATCGCAAACAACCCACCATCGATCAATTAGCCCCCCTGTTCCATGTCCGTCCCGACGCTCCGCCCCTGTTCTTAATAACCGGCGACCGAGAACACGAGCTGCTGGGACGTTACGAGGAAAATGCCTACCTCTGGCGGATGATGAAAATTGCCGGCCACTCACAAACAACCCTCCAAGAGATTCCAGGGACCGATCACAGCGGCATGGCGAAGCCTGCCTTCCCGCTGTTATTACAATTTGTCCGCCAAAAAGTCCCTCGCTAAAAGTCCCTTGCTGGGGACCGCCCCAAACCAGGCTCATTTTAGGCCGTAAAAATAATGCAAATTTGCGGTGCTGAGTTTCGCCTATCTTTGCTAAAATTGAGGCCTGTCAGTCGGGAGGATAAGCGAATGGCTAGCAGGTTGATTCGAAATCAATTGCCCAGCAATGGGTTGCGGGTTCGACCCCCGTGTCCTCCGCTTCTTTCCAAGGAAGCCCAAGGCTATCGCAAAGGCCTTTGGAAAAAGGCTTCTCGCTCGACCCCGACAGTGGTCCGACGGTCCAGCATTGACGGATTTTGAATCCGCATCACCGATGCTCGAGAAGGGCCTAGAGCCCGAAGATCCTGGGTCATCCAACGCGGCCTTCTGCTGGCTCCCTGTCGAGATACGCTTTTTGGTTCGCAGCTTACCGCTCTCGGTGAGGATGCGATGAAGAATGCAGATGACAACCACCTGCCGCCCCAGCGATGATAACGCCCACGTTTTCTCGAAGCTTCCATGGCCTGATAAAACCGACACAGCTTAGCGAGACTCCAACAAGCACACTCCAACACGCTCGCGCGAACTCAAATTCCCAACAGCCGTTTTGGGCTCTCTCACAACCCCACTCTTAAAGGTCAGCCGAGCGGATTCAGGGAGGTGCGATGCTTGAATCCCCTCCCTGCTCCAGACTGAATACGGATCCCCACAGGCGGGCTTGGTAATTAAAAAACCCTGCTACAATGAGCGGCGTCTTTTGGAATCTGCAATCAGGAACATGACATGCCACACCGCTTCATCATCGCGATGACCATCGTATTGGTCGCGAATTTTTCATCCTCCGCTACGGCCCAACAAACCACCGCGCGAGTCTCTCCAGAATCGGCCAACCTGGCAGCGGAGGTTTCTGTCGCAATCAACCCTGTCAACTTAAATAACTTTGTGGCGGGCAGCCTGTTACGCGGTTACCCAGAATCAAGCGAACCGAACGCCCATTTTGTTTCGCAGGATGGCGGCCAAACTTGGCAGACCATCATGGTCTCTAATCCCGACAAACGGACCCAAGGCGATGACGTGGTTTTATTTCATCGCGATGGAACCTGCGTGCATGCTTTTATTACCTTCAAGGGACTCTGGGAAAAATTCCCCAAGGAAGCGGCCAGTGGCATCGCTCTGGTCCGCTCGCAGGATGGCGGAAAGACATGGGGTGAGCAAGTCATCGTGGTGGATCATCTCAACACCAAATCACCGATGGAGGATAAACCTTGGCTGGTCTTTGACCGCAACCCACAATCCCCTCACTACGACAGCCTGTACTGCAGTTGGACTCGATTTGATAATTACGGCAGCGACAATCCAGAAGACACGAGCCAAATCATGTTCTCCCGCAGTCTTGACGCGGGTAAATCATTTGAACCGGTAATCCGTATTTCAGACCAAGGTGGTGACTGCGTGGACGACGACAATACGGTGGAAGGTGCCGTTCCCTGTGTTGACGTCGATGGCAATGTGTATGTCGTTTGGGCCGGACCGCGTGGTATCGAGATGGATAAATCGAGCGACGGAGGAAAAACATTTGGTACCGACCGGGTCATCATGGACATGCCCGGTGGTTGGTCCAGTGACGTCGAAGGAATCGGACGGCACAATGGCATGCCCGTCACAGGCGTCGATCACAGCCAGGGACCCTATCGCAAC
>JAAEPL010000434.1 GCA_024232675.1 Planctomycetaceae bacterium | reverse complement strand
TTCACACCGCTCGCGCGCTTCCAAAGCCCAAGCATCACACAAGCGAAGATCATGATGCTGGGGCCCTCAATCGCTATCCAATAGACTGGCATTTCGGATTTCAGGTCGATTCCAAAAACAAAGGTCCCCATGATCAAATGCATTAGCGATAGAAAACCAACGAGCTCCCAGTATTTTCGCATGTTCAGGGATACGTATCCGAGTACCAGACCGTGAATAAAGTAGAGCATCGAACAAGAACGCGCGAGGTATTCCACCACCTCAGCTTGCGGCATTTCTCCGAGCCCCAAGACTGCATGGATCTGTTGCATCCAGGGGTTGGGAAGAAAGACCGCCAAGGCGGCAGTCATTAACCCGACCGCGTTCAGTCGAAACAAAATCGTCAGCCAGCGTGCAGCATTTTCAGGCTTCATCATGAACTCGATGTAATTCCTTGTCCGCTTACTTGGAAACGGATTGAATGGTCAACTGGTTGCAGCCGCTTTTCGATAGCCCTGCTTTTCATTATTTTCCAGTTTCGGAACCTCCGTAATGTACTGGATACTGCCGCGACCGAGCGAATCCTCGATCCGACGTTTCAGCTCGTCATCCACATCAACTTTGAACTTGTGACTGGTCAACGTCACGACCATTCCGTCGGTCAGTTTGATGACCACCTCTAAATCACGAGAACCGGGATACCCGCGAACAATTTCTTTGAGCGTTTCCAAACCCTGCTCACCGTGTTTATCTTGATCAATAAGAATTTGCACCGTGGTCGTGTATTTCCCGTCCAGTTGTTCCAGCGGTATCATCTCGTTGACGATTAAATTGGCTTCATCACCGCCGCGTTTATCAACCTTACCGCGACAAATCACAATCGCATCTGGCTGGAGCATGGAACTGACTTTGACGTAGTCAGTAGGCCAGCAGATACAGCGTACCGCGCCGACCATATCCTCCAGATCAAACATTGCGTATCGGGTGGGTGCACCGGGTTCCCGCACCTTCTTTACATTCGAATGCTTGATCGAGGAAATCATGCCACCCACGGCGACGGCTTCGCGATCTTTGCAATCCGTCAACTTATTTGTCAGGTGAGTGCGAAAGGAGGCTAACTGTGCGTCATATTCCTCTAATGGGTGACTGGAAAGGTAGTAGCCCAGGACTTCTTTTTCTGCCATGACCATTTCCCGCTGTTCCATATCAGGGACTTCTGGCAGGTGAATATCCTGTTCTTTTTCTTCTTCAGCGTCGTCACCAAATAAGCTCTTCTGTCCGCTTAAGCGATCCGCAGCAGCCGCTATCCCTGACTGCAAGGCTCGATCCAGTGCCGCTAACAATTGCTCCCTTTTGGCGTCAAAACAATCCATGGAACCCGATTTAATTAACGACTCTATCGAAGCTCGATTGCAGTGCCCGACTTCGACGCGGTCACAAAAATCGAAGATGTTCTTGAAGGGTCCATCCTTGTCTCGAGCAGCCACGATGGCTTCGGCTGCCGAACCACCACAACCCTTGATCGCTGAAAGCGCAAAATGGATCTTTCCATCAGCCACGCGGAACTTGACACCGGAAGTGTTAACCGAGGGAGGCACCACTTCGATATCCATTCGCTGGCTATCCTCCATATGCTCGACCAACGCATCTTTGCGAGTGAAGTTGCGGTGGGGAATATCGCCCGTCAATAAAGCCGCCATGTATTCACATGGATAATGTGTTTTTAGATAAGCGGTTTGCCAGGCAATCAAGGCGTAAGCGGTGCTGTGTGATTTATTAAAACCATAACCCGCAAATTTAATGATCATTTGCCAAAACTCTTCGGCTTCCTTTTTATTCAATCCATTCTTCACGGACCCCAAAATGAATTGTTCGTGGTTTGCTGCAATCAGCGATTCTTTTTTCTTACTGATCGCTTTAATACAGGTGTAGGCATTTGCCAAAGGTATATCACCCAAACGGTTCAGGATCCGCATCACTTGCTCTTGGTAGACCATGACGCCGTGGGTTTCAGCCAGAATCTCCTCCAAAACCTGATGCTTATACTCGGCGGGTTTGCGACCATGCTTCACGTCGATGTACTGTTGCACCATCCCGCCTTCCAGAGGACCAGGTCGGTACAGCGCGGCGGTGGCAATGATGTCGCGGAAATGATCCGGCTTCATCTTTTGCAGCAAATCACGGATGCCACCACTTTCCAATTGGAAAACACCCTTCGTCTCGCCACGCTGCAGCAGCGCAAAGGTCTTGTCATCCTCTAGTGGAAATTGGTGGATATCGATCTTTTCGCCACTCGTTTGCTCAATAATTTCGACCGCATGGCTAAGCACCGTTAGGTTTCTCAAGCCGAGAAAATCCATTTTCAACAAGCCAGCCGCTTCCACATCCTCCATCGCCCATTGTGTGATCACATCCTCTTTTCCCGTGACCCGAGTAAGAGGCAGATATTCGGTCAGCGGTTTGTCACCGATCACCACAGCGGCGGCATGGGTTCCGACATTGCGTGCCAAGCCTTCCAGCTTCAACGCAAAATCGATCATCTCCCGAACTTCTTGATCCGTATCGTACGCAGCCTTCAAATCCAGGCTCTCGTCCAAAGCATGTTTAATTTTTACTTTGGGACGGTCGGGAACCAGCGAGGTGATCTGATTGACCTTGGACAAAGGTAAACCCAACACTCTGCCCACATCTTTGATAGCTGCCTTGGCAGCCAAGGTTCCGAAGGTACCGATTTGGGCCACGTTGGCGGCACCGTACTTTTCTTTGACATAGTCGATCATCTCTCCCCGCCGTTCCTTGCAGAAATCAATGTCGATATCCGGGGCCTCCATGCGATTCTCATCGAGAAAACGCTCGAATAGCAAGTCATATCGAATCGGGCACACATGACTCATGTAAGTCGCGTAGCAGACGATCGCCCCGACTCCGCTACCACGCGCGGTAGCAGGGATATTCCGGTCACGCGATTCTCGTACAAAATCCCAGACGATCAGAAAGTAGTTCTCGAACCCCAATCGCTCGATCACCCCAAGTTCGCGATCCAGTCTCTTTTGCACCACTTCGGATAATTCGCCACCCGGCAACATCTCATCGTTACCGGCGTAGCGTTCCTTCAAGCCCGATTCACAAATCTTGCGTAACAATGTCGCTGGCGGAGTGTCGTCCTCAATCTTGTAAACTGGAAAATGGCGTTTACCCAATTCCAACTGGATATCCACCGAATCTGCAATTTCCTGACTGCGTGCGACAGCACTCTCCAGACCCGGGAACTTGTTGTACATCTGCTCTTGGCTGCGCAGATAGTACTCGTTGCCGTCCATTTTCATGCGGTTGGTATCGGTACGAAAACGCCCTGTATTAATGCAAAGCATCACGTCCTGAGCCTCCGCGTCATCGCGATCAACGTAGTGACAATCACTAGTCGCCACCAACGGCAGACCCTTGGCGTTGGCGAGCTCGACGGAAGCTTTCAGGCAGGTTTCCTGAATCCCCACTCCATTGTTCATTATCTCAATGAAGTAACGATCATCAAAAATTGAATGAAACCAACTTGCTACCTCACCCGCCTGTTTCAAAATCTCCTCAGCGCCTCGCCCATGATGCTTGAGAATAGCCTGATTGAATTCACTGGAAACACAGCCACTTAAACAGATAATGCCTTCGCTGTGAGCTTCTAATAATTCGCGGTCAATCCGCGGTTTGAAGTAAAACCCCTCCAACGACGCCGACGAAGCCATTTTCACCAAATTACGAAACCCAATCGCATTTTGGCAAAGCAGCGTCAGGTGGTAACTTTTCTCGCCCGGCTTGCCGCCCCCCTTTTTCAAACGACTGTGGGGTGCCACATACGCTTCGTAGCCAATGATGGGATTGATACCCTCTTTTTTGGCCAACTGGTAAAACTGTAGCGCCCCATGCAAATTGCCATGATCGGTAATCGCCAGGGCGTTCATGCCATGATCTTTAGCGCGTGTGACTAGGCGGGGAATGGAGCTCGCACCATCCAACAGGCTGTAATGACTGTGACAATGCAGATGCACAAAAGGGCGTTTATTTTCAGACATTGGTGAATCCGTTTCGGCGTTTTCAATTGATCCCATTGGCAGAGCCAACCATCCGCATAACCCGCGTCACTCGTATATTCTATTTTTTGCAGGCTAACCCGAATCGTCTGGGTGGACCGATTCTATCCGGGATAATGACGCATACCAACTCCCGCTTGACGGCCCAATAACGCCCGGAAAATTACTTTTTCTTCAACTTTTGCGATTCTCCGTTATCCCAAAAATCTGTTTGCCGACAGTTTCGTTTGCCCTTCATTCGCTGCGACCTAGACTTTGAAGCAAAAACCCCAGTAGTGACTCGGTTTGAATTAACCCGGGGACTTCCAGCGGAAGACGAGTCAGCGAAGCCGCTCAGGCACAGCCGAAATACAATGCGCCCGCGGCATCCACCACAACGGGACAATGGTCACCATGACAGTTGAAAAAACCAACAAGAAATCGGAGGTGGTTAAATCGACAGCACAAACCCAGTCCCCCTCCCCGAAATCTCAGCCCGAGGCCGATGACGGCTTCTACTCCCCCGAGAATTCGCTTCTAGAAATTGATGCGATC
This sequence comes from Planctomycetaceae bacterium, assembly GCA_024232675.1. Lineage (GTDB taxonomy): Bacteria > Planctomycetota > Planctomycetia > Pirellulales > Pirellulaceae > CAJQPP01. Next base: position 726 of record JAAEPL010000434.1, on the reverse strand, counting down.
TCACAACGCATTGCCGAGCTATCAAACACACTGCAAACACCCGCACCAAATTCGCAATGGCAGGAAGCAAATAATCGAATTATCGAATTTCGTGCGGAACTGGAACGCCTACAAAACGATCTGCAAATACATCACCGGCAAGACACGAAGCCGCGTATCGAACATGAGATTCTAAAATCGCTCGGACAGCAAATGGAGATGCTGGCAAAACAGGTTCGTTTATCAACCGAACAATCTGACCGAACTTACGAAGGTCACTTGGGCTGCATTCATGCTGTGTTGAAAGAACTAAAAGCTGATATCGAAGCTCTCAAAACTAACCGTATCGATACTTCAACGACCGATAACACACCAGAACAAATCGCAGCACTTGGTCAGTTACTCGTCGAAGAATTTAAAGAATTGGGAAGCGGCCCCGGAACAGGGCAAGCCATCGATCAACTGTCGGAAAAAATCTGTGCCCTAGAAAACAGATTCGATGAAGGTAGCAGGCGATTTTTAGAAGAGAACGACGACGGCAATTCTGTCGTCGAAATGTCTTGTAAAATTGATGCACTCATGGCCATGCTGGAAAATCGCACGCCCTCCCCTTCAGCGAATGAAGTGGATTACCGGCACGAAATCGACGCTTTGACAGAACGTGTCGCCAAGACACAATCGACGCTAGAAATTTTAGTAGACTCGATCAACCGAATGCTGCCGACCGTACCCCAACAAGATGCCAAC
>JAAEPL010000433.1 GCA_024232675.1 Planctomycetaceae bacterium | reverse complement strand
TAGGGTTTGTACACAACTGGAATTCCCATACGTGGAATCTATTCCACGGAGACCTGTTGTGTGGCGGCCGTGGTGAATTGCTTATGGCGGGTTGACCGCCAGCCGACCGATCCCCGCTACCTAAGCGTCGACAAGCCTCCGTCCACACCGATCACCTGGCCTGTAATCCAGCTACCCGCCTCTGTCAGCAGCAACTCACCTAAATCGGCGAAATCTTCCGGTTGACCAATTCTTTTCAGGGCGTGTCGATCGCCGGCTACTTTCCGTTTCTCATCGTTGGAAACCAGGCGTTCGCTAAGCGGGGTTTCCGTTAACGACGGAGCTAAAGCATTCACACGAATTTGCGGTGCAAGTTCTGCTGCCAAAGATCGAGTTATTCCCTCAATCGCTCCTTTCGAAGCAGCAATGGATGCATGAAAACCCATACCTTGGGTGACTGCCACGGTACTGAAAAGCAGAACACTCCCATGCCCACTAGCCTTTAGAGGCTTTAAGGCTGCCTGGATGACCTTTACCGCGCCGACGACATTAAGCTCAAAATCATCTCGAAACAGTTGCGGTGACAAACTACGAAATGACCGCAAATTAATGGTGCCCGGACAATAGGCCAAACCGTCTAGAGTATCGCCAAACCACTCCGCGGAGACTTCATCTTGTGATAGATCGCAAGCAATGTGCTCGACATTTTCTAACGTTGCTAAAGCTTCCGCGGTCCGGGATATTACGAGCACCTGGTGGCCAGATTCCGACAAACGCTGCACCAAGGCTAAACCGATTCCAGTGCTACCACCAATTATCGCATATTTCTTTGCCGACACTGTATTTCACCCTTACCTTTAAGAACCATGACCATCGAGTCGTGTGAATGCCAAGCCTGCAATTCTCCACTAGGCGGTGTACCAACCGAGTAGGGAACGTCGGGCCAAGTTGTTGCTAAGGGGCTGAACCGTAGAAAACGGGCAGATTTCGCTGTCGTTTAAGAATTATACTTTGAAATTCACGAATAAATCTGCCGGACAAGCTAACTGACGACAGCAATTCGTTCACGCGTATCAGGACGCTGAATCGGTTGACGACGCACTATTTACCGGCGAGCCGAGATAGTAGAACAGCCCGGGCCTCAGCAAATACTCGGCAATCGCTGACGTAATTAACCCACCCAAGATTACCGTAGCCACGGGATAAAGAATTTCCTTACCTGGCATATGCCCGCCAATGACCAAAGGAATCAACGCGCAACCGGTGGTCAACGTTGTCATCAACACCGGCGCTAAACGATCAAGCGAGCCTTCTAAAATGGCGAGTTTAGGATCATCCTGCGTTCTACCAAATCGTTCGTAAGACTCCATCAACAGGATGCCATTGCGAATCGCTATCCCACCCAGCGAGATGAAACCGACAATCGCTGGGATAGAGAGTGTCTGTCCCGTTACCATCAGCCCAAACGTCCCACCGACAAACCCAACGGGTAATGCCACCAGAATTTGCAAAACATGGTTCGCGGATTGAAAATTTGAAAATAGCACGACAAAGATTCCCACAAGGGCTAATGCGCTAAACAAAATTATCCGTTGGGTTGCGTTGCGTTGCGCTTCAAACTGCCCACCCATTTCTGCGAAATACCGATCCGGCAAATCCAACTCGTCCTTTACTTTCCTTTCTATTTCCTCGACCGCAGAAACTAGGTCACGATCCAGCGTGTTGACGCGAACGACCATTTTTCGCTGGGAGTTTTCACGATTGATGGTATTGGGACCTACCGCCTCTCGATCAACCATGGCCAATTCGGAGAGTGGAACCCTCGTTCCATCGGGTAATTCAACAGGCATTCTTTCAAGGTTATCCGTATCGCGTCGAAACGGTTCGTCGTAACGAACCATCAAATCGAATGACCGTTGCCCCACCAACACATCACTGATCACCCGTCCGCGCAATGCTGTCTCAACCATCCGATTAACATATTGGGCCGTCAGACCATATTTAGCTAACTGGGCAGGTTTTGTAACGATCCTCAACTGCCGCACCATTTGCTGTTGATCGGCGATCGGTTCGGTCAACCCATCAATGCCGGAAAGCAATTGCTTGACGTCTTCTGCCTTGCCTTTTAGGACTGTCAAATTTTCGCCGTAAAGTTTAATACCGATTTCCGCCGCAACTCCAGACAACATGTGACCGATCATGTGTCCAATCGGTTGTTCAACTTCCAGAGTAGCACCTGTAATATCGCCAAGTTCATCTTGTAATAATTTAACCAACTCGTCCTGCGACATCTCGTTAGCGGGATTCAGCGAAAGCGTAATCTCAGTCGTGTTTACGCCCATCACATGCTCATCTTCTTCGGCACGTCCTGACTTGCTTGTAAACCAAACAAACGGTGCCAGGGGATTCTCATCCGACTTGACCAATTTGGCCAGTCTTGCCTCAGCAATCGCAGAGACTTGACGCGAGTTCGCCAACGAAGCACCGGGAGGTAAAAACAGGTTAGCTTGGGTTGCTCCCTCATCAAACGGCGGCAAGAAATCCTTGCCCATTTGCCAGACCACCAAACCCGAAAAAGCCACCATCAGAAGTGTCGTACTCAGGGCTACGATAAATCCCAATTGCGTCATGCTAAATCGGACAATGGGTGTAAACAAGCGTTTCAGAAAACGCACCGTCAAAGAGTCATTTGCGCCGCGAACCGCACCTGATTTTGGCAATAAATAATAGGACAACACGGGGGTGACCGTTAACGAAATTACCGTCGATGCCAAGATCGATACGATGTAAGCGACCCCCAGAGGAACAAACAATCGCCCCTCGATACCGGAGAGCGCAAACAGCGGGGCGAACACCATGATCACAATGATCGTGCTGTTGATAATCGCTCCGCGAACTTCACTACTGGCTTCGAAAATGACGTTCGCGAAGGCAGCCTGCTCCGCTTCCGGAAGCTTCGCATTTTCCTTCAATCGCTTAAAAATATTTTCCACGTCCACAATGGCGTCGTCGACGAGTTCTCCCAGCGCGACCGCCAAGCCGCCCAACGTCATCACATTAATGGAAAATCCAAACCAGCGAAAAACTAAAAACGTCGCCAACAAAGAGAGCGGTATCGCTGTTAATGTGATCAGGGTGGTACGGAAATTCAGCAGAAAAAGCACCAAAATAATGACGACGAAAATCGTGCCTTCGCGGATTGCGTCGATCACATTTCCAACGCTGTAATCGATGAACTCGCGTTGTTCATAGGTAGGCTCCATGCGGACGTCCGCCGGCAAAGCTGCGCGTAAGCTCTCCAAAGCCTCTTTAATTTCACCCGTGAGATGTCGGGTGTCGGCTTGCGGCTGTTTTTGGATCGTCAGCACGACCGCAGACTTTCCGTTGACCGAAGAATCGCCTCGCTTGGTTTGCGAACCAACCACAACCCGCGCGATGTCCCGCACCAGCACGGATCTCGTTGGCTGTCGTTTGACAACAATTTGCTCAATATCTCGAGTACTGTTGACGCGGCCAATCCCACGGATCACAAATTCGTGAGACGCATCCTCCATGTAACCACCGGCCACATTGGCATTGCTTGCCGCTAACGCCTCCTCCACGTCGTCCAGGCTAACGTCGAACTGATGCATTTGATGGGGATCAACCAACACCTGAAATTGCTGCTTCCCGCCTCCCATGCTGATCACGCTGGTCACGCCACGAATCTGCATCAAGCGCTTTCGCACTGTCCAATCGGCAAGGGTTCTCAACTCGATTGGCCCCGTGGTACCGTCCTCACTCCAGATGCCGATCATCATGATCTGTCCCAGCAAGGAAGAGATCGGCATGAGTTTAGGTTCGATACCAATTGGCAAATCTCCAACGGCTCCCGCCAATCTCTCCTGCACGATCTGGCGTGCTTTATAGACCTCCTGATCCCAGTCGAATTCCACCTGAATAACCGACAAACCGATATCGGAGGAACTGCGAATCGTCTCCAC
>JAAEPL010000432.1 GCA_024232675.1 Planctomycetaceae bacterium | reverse complement strand
GGTAAAAAAGCCAATTTCTATCTGGATTGTCGCAAACTGACGCTGGATAGCGAGGGTGCGAATGTCGTGGGCGCAGGCATGCTGGATCTCTTGGAATCCGATCTGCCAGACTCTGTGGGCGGGATGGCGATCGGTGCCGATCCGATTACGGCTTCGGTCATTACTTTGGCACACCAACGCGGCCACCATCTGAACGGATTCATTGTCCGCAAGCAGGCCAAAGACCATGGTACCGGCCAGCAAGTCGAGGGCCCGATCCAACCGGGTCAGCGAGCGGTCATGTTGGAGGACGTGGTAACGACCGGCGGTAGTTGCCTGAAAGCGATCGGCTTTGCTCGGGAAAGCGGTCTGGTGATTGACCGTGCCATTGCCATCGTCGATCGCCAAGCGGGTGGCGCCGAACGCTTCGCCGAAGTCGGTGTGACATTGCAATCGCTACTCACACTCGAACAACTCGGCATCAAACCCGCTAACGATTAAATCGGATCGAATGTTTCGGTCGCTCTGAAACGCCTGCCTGTTGGCACCCCTGCAATGGTTAGGAATTGCCAGGCACCATGGCCGCACCGTCCGGGGTGAACATTGCCGCTTGGAAAGACCCTGCGGAATGTTGCGAAAGTTACACTAAGGCCGAAACTTTGCCGGTATGGCGGGGGCCTTTGTGGAATCACGCTCCGGTTGCGGTGAAATGGCAAGCCGTAAGGATTGGCCTAAGCTTGCTGACATTTTCGGGTACGTATTTTGGTGAACTCTCACCTATCTTTCGGCATATTTTGAACCTACTGATTGGTCCGCCTGCTGCCTGCCAATTTACGGGAAGCCACCCAAATGGGCTTGTTTGGCATTACAGGCATTGCCGAAACAAATAGCATAACCCTACCTAGGTTTGTCGTTTATCACCCGCAGCATACGCCAAGCCCAGTTACCTACCCCCGTGAATCCCAGCAACGTCTGCCGATTCGCGTCAAGGAGCGAGTCTGATGAAACGTATTTTGTTAACCGGACTGGTCATCACTGCGAGCCTTTCTTTGGTAGCCATGACCCACGCTCAGCAAAGAACGAAAACTAATTTTTCGTCCTACGGCTACTCCTACCAAGACGTCACACCGCAGACCGCCTCGCCCAGCGATGCTCAGGCGCCCGCTCCACCGCAACCTGCCATTGATGAGCCCTCGTTGTTGACACCGTCGGGTTATAACAACCCAACCGTCTACAACGACGCAGCGGTTCACGGAAACCAATGCGTAACGGACGCTTGTGATGGATTTGCGATAGGAGATTGTGGAGGCTGCGCGATTGACAATTGCGGTGGCTGTGCGTCGGCTAACTGCGGTGGCTGTGCACCGACTTCCGGATGCGGAGGATGTGGAAAGTGCCACAAGGGTTGTATCGGATCGCTGCTGCACTCGCGAGACTGCAATATCGTCGTCGGCGTTCGCACATTGATCTTCGACCGTGACTACGAAGACGATATCGGTTTGGGGTACAACGCCAACGGTGACTTGTTGTTTACGACCGATTCCCAGCACGATTGGCTAGGCGGACTGGAAGCCACCATCTCAAACCGCAGTTGCACCGGCCGCGGATGGGAATTTGGATACTGGGGATTGATCCCCGAGGAATCCTGCATCGGTTTCTCAGGAGCTCCGCTCTACTCCAATCTGTATGGCCTGGCCGACATCGATTTGGCAGGCGTCTCGGTCTACGACGCGATGAACAACGCCACCACTTGGCGCGTACATCGGGAAACCAAAGTCCATAATTTGGAATTTAACTTGCTGCGTAACGGTGGCTCGACTTGCAGCTTGTTTGGAGATTCGATGAACCTGGAGTGGCTCGGTGGTATCCGCTGGATGAGCTTCCAGGAAGATCTCGGTATCTCTGCCACAGGACCCACTCCGCCGGAAGAATGTTATTACGATCTGCTGGCCCAAAACCACTTGTTGGGACTGCAATTGGGAGCTCGTCTGGAACGTTGCCTCTGTCGATGTTGGACGGTAACACTGGGTTCCAAGTTTGGTGTCTACAACAATGACATCGGCACTCGCCACAGTATCCAAGATGGACTTGGAAACACCGCAACGATGAATGGCGGAAACACCAATTACTGGCTCACCTCCAGCAAAAACGACGTCTCAACTTTGGGCGAATTAGAGCTCGGATTGAATTACCAATTCAACGCCTGTACCAGATTCAATCTTGGATACCGAGCGATCGGCATCTCGGGTGTGGCCTTGGCCGGCGATCAAATTCCTCGCTACTACTCGGATGTCCAAGATACCCAAAGAATCAAATCGAATGGCAATCTGCTGCTTCACGGACTGACGTTTGGCGTCGCACGCAGCTTCTAAAAACAATGTTTAATTGACACGGATGTCGATTAACCAAACGAAGCCGCGGCACATCACGTGTCGCGGCTTTTTTGTGACGCTCGGAAAAGACTTACCTTCCATCGAATGACCAAGCCAACGCGGCGCTGGCCCCCTCGTGGAGTCGCTTTTTCAGATTGCCTGACCAAGCGCCTAGCCATCACCGACCCTAGCGACGTCTCGACCGCCTCAGCAGAGCCACACAGCCGAGCGGTACCAGAATGAACCCCGAAGGTTCGGGAACGGAATTAAAACGCAAGCTGTCGATCGCGACATAGGACGGCGTGTTCATCCCGAATTGGCCATTGTCGCTGCTGGCCAAACCGATGGCGACCGATTGCACGGTACCCAACGCGGATAAATCAACCGCGTTCCAGTCTGCGATGATGTAATCTTGCGAATTGTCGCTGAATCGGTAATCGGCAAGATAAAAATCCACACGCCCCGTTTCCGAACCGGTTTTATCGAGTCCGGAAAACCCCGTGAAGGTTACCGTGAAAAAATCTTCGTCATTCCCTGTATCGCCGCCAAACTTCTTTCCAAAACCGTCACCGTCACGCATCGAAAGTGCGGCATACGTGGAATTGCTGACCTGCACTTCGATCGGGGCGATCGATTGCGACAAGTTAATGTAAGCACCATTGGGCGAAAAAGTGTTCGCGAGTGCGTAATTACCGCTACCGCCGAAACCTGTGCCGGGGTAAGCAGCCCATTGATTGGTGAAGCCAGCGGTCGTGGAATCATTGACGTTCGAATAACTCCAGCCGGGCCCGAACAGGTTGGTATTAAACGTTGCCGAACCGGATGTCCAAGTGCCCGACTGAGCGTTGCCGCCATAGCCGTCGAAAAAAGAGTTAGGGTTCAGATTCAATTCCTCAAAATCAACGATCTCTGCCTGCAGCACCGCTGACGTGCTTGGCAAAAAGGCCATCGATGCGAGGCAAATTATCACCATGGCAAGCGCCAAAGATCTATCCGTTTTCAAAAGATTCACTGTTGTAGATTCCTGATTTATAG
>JAAEPL010000431.1 GCA_024232675.1 Planctomycetaceae bacterium | reverse complement strand
GGTGGTTACAAAGTGCTTCGCTGGATAAATGAACAGTCGATCCTGAACTTCGATCACTTCCCCTGTCAGTGGATTGATATAGGAAAGCTGCTCGATTTCATCTCCCCACAATTCAATGCGAAAAGCGAATTCCTCATAAGAAGGCCAGATCTCGACACAGTCGCCCCGAACTCGAAACTTGGATCGCTCGAAAGCAATATCGTTCCTTTGATATTGAATGTCTATCAACCGCGACAACATCTCATCTCGATCGATGGTTTCTCCGCGTTTCAGCGCGACCATCATGTTCTTGTAATCTTCCGGCGATCCCAAACCGTAAATACTGGAGACACTAGCGATGATAATGACGTCTTCTCGACTGACCAGAGAACTGGTCGTCGCCAATCTCAATCGATCAATTTCTTCATTAATTGACGCATCTTTTTCAATGTAAATATCACGCTGTGGTATGTAGGCCTCTGGCTGATAGTAGTCGTAATAAGAGACGAAATAGTGAACCGCGTTTTTCGGAAAGAACTCCTTAAACTCGGCGTATAACTGGGCTGCCAAAGTCTTATTGTGAGAAATCACCAGGGCAGGGCGTTGCATTTGTTGAATGACATTAGCCATCGTGTAGGTTTTGCCGGAACCGGTTACGCCCATCAACACTTGGAGATCTTTCCCTCCCTGCAATCCCTTCACCAATGAATCGATTGCCGCGGGTTGGTCGCCCGCGGGTTCGAAAGGGGCCTTTAATTCAAATTTCATGAGTGGTGGTTATATCTATCAGGGATGGGTATTTGAAAAAACAAAAAGGGGCTAGGGACAATGGCAGGACAGTCCCTTAGTTGTTGGCGGTAACGGTTTGGACCCGTTCATCGAAGTTGCCCAAAAAAGGCTTCATCTTCTGAACGGTTTTTGGACCAATTCCCTCCACCTCCAATAACGAATCCAAGGATAAAAATCGCCCTGCACGTTCCCGGTGCGCCACAATCCTTTCCGCCATTGCTTTACCGATCGATGGGAGCGCCGCTAACTCTGTCCAATCTGCTTCATTAACATCGACGAGAAAAGCGTAAGTATTGGCTGGTCGTTGATCGATATGCACCCAACCACCGCTCTGCCACCCTTTCCAGACCATACTGGAGATGATGGCAATTGCGAGGAACCCCACAAAGACCGACAACGTTATTTGATCGCCACTGCGTAAATAGGTAACGCTATCTTCCGGTCTCGCTTGTACTTCCTGGCGTATGCGAGTCTTCATCTCAAAGGCCTCCAACCACTTTTCGCTCCCTCCCAGCATACCAAATTGTGGTCCTCGCTAGGAAGTTTCCAAAAACAAGAAACTGCGTTTCCGGTCAATTAGACGATAGATGCAGTGGCCATTTCGATCTCCGACCGCTAATTCCCCAAACGGTCAAATCGCATGTTTGCTACCCAGCAGGAAAATGCAAGCCAAGGCGCGGTTAAGCAACCCCATTCACTAAAACTTGCGCAACGATCGAACGACCTGCCCTTGATCCTGATTAATGGACTGAAAATCAGTAAATTTCCACAAGCCATCAATATTGCGGACGTTAAACAAGGCTTCGTAACGATTCGTTCGTTGATGGATGTGCCCCCAGTGCTCGACGGTGCCTTCCAATTCCCAGACACTGCGATAGGCAAAGTCGGGCGCCTGCAAATCAGAATCGCCATCGACCACAGGTACCAAATCCCCTTCTAAAATCTCGATCCGGTCAATACTTGAGACCGCGCCTCCCTGCTCCTGAACCTCCAAACTTTTCCGCATATCGAGATAGATTTTCTTAAGCAGTGGGCCGTCCGTCGTTCGTGCCAACGCGTCATACACGTCATCTTCAGTTTTGTAATCGAACGAGCGAAAGAGATTCGTATGCAACCGATCAAACACCTGGCTGGCTTCTGCGGGATCCATCTCCACAGTTGCCGAAAACCCGGGTACCGAAATCTTGTTGGGTAACGCAATCACTGCCACCACACTGAGCACAGCGATCATCCAGACTTTACTACGATTGAACTGCCGACGATAAATCATCGATACCAGGAAAAGTAAAACTCCAAGTGCAGAAGCGATACTCAGCAATGGTAATTTCAGAGGGCTTTGCACACTGCTTTCATCAAAAGCAACCTCGACAACCTCGGGCAGCGGCGGAATGCCTGGATTAACCCACACGATCGTATTGTCGCTCAGATATTTGGAAAACTGTTTTTTTTCTACACTATCGTCAGGTCCGATCAGCACAACATCGACATCCTTCAACATCTTGCTGAACTTGGTCCACGTCACTGTGACCTTATCAGGGATATTCCGAGTCGGGTACGACATAATCACGCCGACGCGACCATTGGCTAGTGAGATACGTTTGCGTTCCCGCATTTTCCCAAAATCACGCACATCGAGACCACCGAAATCAAAGCGATCAAACCGAGGCTTGACCAACTCCCCATTAATCGTGACGGGATTACCCTCTGCAAAAAACGCCTCGATTTCTGGGCGAGCCAATTCCTGTTCGGCAACTTCCAGATACCAAGGATCCGCTTGTTCGAAATTCATGAACTCTTTGAGGTTGGCCAGAGGAATCAAAATCTCCAATCGCACCTCTCGGGGAGTGATGTAGATAAAAGCGTAGACGCCACCATAACTGGTGATCCCTAAAGTCTTTTCGCGAGTTTCATCAAACCATTCACGCAGTTGTTGACCGGTGAGATGATTTTGCAACGGTTTGTCCCAATCGAACCGTACCGTCTTCGGTTGCTTAATCTTGAGCACTTCGGCATAGGGAACGTCAGAACCGGCTTGCTTGACCAGTAACTTAACCTCCGAAGGTAAAGCGAAGTTGTAATCGATAATGTAGTTTTGAAATGTTAGGTATTCGGGCGGTTCCTGCAGTTGATATTCCAGCGTAAAGTCCAGCATGTAATCGATCAGTCGGCCCGAAGCGACACCTTCAGCCGGAATCTCCCAGTTGGGCATTTCCGTGACTTTACCTTCTAGTCGATTCCCTTCTGAATCGTAAATCTCGAAACGTTCCAACAGAAAGTCACCGTGGGTCCGCACGCCTTCCAACAACTCGGCCGTGTCGTATTTCCCATCTTCCAACGGGACGATTCCGTGAATCAGGTCCAATTCGTCTGCGGAACTGGAAATCCTAACCGTTACCGAGGAACGATTGACAAAGACATCTGCGACAGTTTGCACAAACGGATGCGCGGTTACTTCGGTTGAATTGGCAGCAGCCGTCCGGTTTCCAGACAGTAAAACCAAAAAAAGCAACGCAAACGAAAACAAAAATCGGAAACCCATCTTCTGTATTTTCTTCCTTAGGAATTTTGCCATTAGGGCTTAGGGATAATCGGCTGCACGAAACCGCAGTCAATCGGCAGACGCAAAGCGACCCGTTTTCGCGAGGTAACTGCTTCTATCAGCCAAACCAGGCCCTTCCAAGTAATCGTCTTACCGTACCGCAATTAAGCCTCCCTCGCGAGCCAATCGCTTTTTGTGGTCCATTAGAGGTCTCGTCCGATTGATAAAAACCGTGTTTTGTGTGAAATTCTGGGGATTGTATCGGTCGGCGAATTCCAACGCCAAAACAATTCGACAATGGAAGCTCCATGAACCTGCTATCGGAATTAAAGCATCGTTTTACACCCGCCCTTTCGGAACTGGCAAATCCTCAAGATTTACCGGCTTTATTGGCGATGATTCGGCCGGCCCAAGATGCCAAGTTTGGAGATTACCAAGCCAATTGCGCCATGCCTTTGGGCAAGCGTGTGGGACAACCGCCCCGTGAACTGGCAAACCAACTGATTGAAACCGTCACGTTGGATGATTTAGCGGAAAAGGTCGAAGTCGCCGGACCAGGTTTCATTAACATTACGATCTCGGATCAGATCCTAAATCAGGAACTGACGCAGGCGTTTGCCGATCTCCAGCGACTCGGCATTGAAGCGTCCCCATTGCCGAAGAAAATCATTATTGATTTTTCCTCGCCAAACGTTGCCAAGCCATTGCATGTGGGTCACATACGCTCGACTGCCATTGGCGACAGTCTCAGCCGCGTGCTGCGGTTTTTGGGTCATGACGTCATTACCGATAACCACTTAGGTGATTGGGGTACTCAGTTCGGCATGATTCTTTATGGATACAAGAACTTTTCAGATGCCCAAGCATATGCAGAAAATCCGATTGCGGAATTGAGTAGCATCTACCGAACGGTTCGGCATTTAATCGACTACCACAATTCGGTAGCCAAGTTACCGGATGCCAAAGCTTTATTAGAGAAACAGGAACAGCTATTCGCCGAGTTCTCTGCAACCGACCCGGGAGAAGATAAAGCGTTAGCCAAGAAATTGAAAAAGGACACGAAAAGTATTAAGTCCAAAATTGCAGCGCAAAAGGAGATGATTCAGTCGCTAGTGCAAACTATCGAAACGGTCGAGTCAGATCCCGCAACACGCGATCTGGCCAACCGTCACCCTCAGATCGCCCAAAATGTACTTGCCGAAACGGCCCAATTGCATGCTGGAGATATCGAAAATAAGGAACTCTGGTCCGATTTCATGGAGCATGGGATGCAAGAGATTCAACGCGTTTACGATCGCTTGGACATAAAATTTGATTTCGTCTTGGGTGAGAGCTTTTATCATGAGCAATTATCGACAGTGGTCGATGAACTCATAAGTAAAGAGATGGCAACGGAAAGCGAAGGCGCATTGTGTGTTTTCCTGGAAAACCACAAGGCACCGATGATCATACGCAAGAGTGACGGTGCTTTCCTTTATGCCACAACCGACTTGGCAACCATTAAATATCGCATGTCCGAATGGAAGCCTGACGTGATCCTGTACGTCGTAGATTTTCGTCAAGGTGAACACTTTGAAAAACTGTTCGATGTGGCTCGCTTGTGGGGATACACCGATACCGAATATCAACATGTAAAATTCGGCACCGTGATGGGCGACGATGGAAAACCATTCAAGACGCGCGCCGGGGACACCGTGGGGCTTGAGCCTTTATTGGATGAGGCTGAAAATCGTGCTTTGGCTCTGGTAACGCAATTAGACGAGGGTAAGCCAGGGGGGCCAGAATTTGATGAGGAACAAAGGAAAGCCATTGCCCAAATGGTAGGTATCTCGGCCTTAAAATATGCTGACTTGTCACAAAACCGGACCAGCGATTACACGTTCAGCTACGATAAAATGGTAGAACTAAAGGGAAACACTGCAACCTATTTGCAATACGGTTACGCCCGAGTCAACGGCATTTTCCGCAAGGGTGAAGTGGATATCGATGACTTGCGAGAGAACGCCGTGCCCTTTGAATTTACCGAGGACATTGAACGCGAACTGGCGCTGAAACTGTTGCGATTTGAAGAAGCCTTACAAGATGTCATCAGTGATTATCGCCCCAACCTGTTAGCCAATTACCTGTTTGAGTTGACCCAAACGTTTTTCGTCTTTTTCGAAAAATGTCCCGTATTGAAAACGGCAGGAAGCTTGCGGCAATCGCGATTACAGTTTTGTGATTTAACCGCTCGCACCCTACAAAAAGGACTCTCGTTACTGGGAATCGGTGTATTGCAAAAAATGTAACGCCGTCCCCCACGGGTATGCAAGGTCGCCCTGCTGCCACCAAATTATTCCTGGAATCCCAAGCAAACCGACAAGGCCAAGGATGCCACGCAAAGCCACCAAGAAAAAACAGGCAAAGCCCAAACCGAATTGCTACCTGGATCAAATCATCTGCGGAGACATACTCGAAGTAGCACCCCAACTGCCTCAGGGAATAGTGGATACCATCGTGACCAGCCCACCCTATTATCGGCAGCGGGATTACGGTGATGGTCGCCAAATTGGCATCGAAAAGACACCACAAGAATACACCGATTCGCTGGCAAACGTTTTCCAAAGACTGCTACCAGCCGTTAAAGATAGTGGTTCGCTATGGTTGGTACTCGGTGACAAATACATCCAAGGTGAACTGCAAGGGATGCCATGGAGAGTGGCCCTCGCATTGAAGGACGTTGGCTGGCATCTCCGCAGTGACATCATTTGGCACAAACCTAATGCGATGCCATCTTCCACGAAGACGCGTCCGACCACCGACCATGAATACGTCTTTTTTTTCACCAAAACGAAAGACTACTTTTATGATGCAGATGCCATCCGAGAACCCCACGTGACATTCTCAGACAAGAGTCAAATGCGCGGCGGAAGAAAACATTTGGGCAAGCGGGGCGGTACGCCTGAAAAAGGAAAAAACTCTGGCAACAGCAACTTGCATGACGGGCGTTGGGACCAAGCCTTTCATCCCAAGGGACGCAACAAACGCACGGTATGGTCCATTCCACTTTCTAAATTTCGGGAAGCTCACTTCGCCGTATTTCCGCCTCGATTGGTCGAAACCTGTATCAAAGCATCCTGTCCGGAAAAGGGCTTGGTCATGGATCCATTTTCGGGTGCGGGGACAACGGCGCTGGTCGCCAAACAATTAGAACGTCATTTTCTGGGTGTGGATTGCTCTGCCGAATACTGCGGGATCGCCGAGCGTCGCTTGGAAGACCACCTATGCCCGACGACAGGGTAGCGCGAACCATGC
>JAAEPL010000430.1 GCA_024232675.1 Planctomycetaceae bacterium | reverse complement strand
TGCTGCCGATTAGGCTTCGGTGCAATACTTGAGCATGCGTCTCCTTAATTTCCAATCCAGCCCAACGCCGGGTCGTCACCGAAGACTGCAGGACCGCCAGGGCAGGCGACATCAATAAAAAACAAAGCCCTAACAAGATGTGAAATATCACATCCGTCACCGGTGCGGGGGCTGAGAAATCAGCAGCCAAAACCAGACAAGTAATTAATAAACCAGTGATCCATACCATGCCCCCATTTTATCGTTGCTAACTTGCAACCACGATAAGTGGCTTGAGCATTTGAAAGACGCGATTTGGGTCAGGTTCAACCTATAGCGATTGTGAGGAGCAAGATATCCTAGCCCCCGACCGGATTGGCATTCTAACGAGGGAGAAACTGATTACTGCCCGGTGGCAATGCCTGCCCTGTCTGGACCGGTGGGGTGGTGTTTTGAGCCGTACGCGTGGCACCCTGCAGTGAAGCGATTTTTTGAGCTACGTCCGTTTGAGAATTGTTCGCTTCGTAGGAACGCGTATAGTTCTGCAACGCCAAATCATATTCGCCAGACTCTTCACGCATCATCCCCATCGCCTTGAGTGCGCGAGCATTATTGCCATCGATGTGTAATGCGTCTGCCAACAACTGGGTCGCTGCCGCGCTATCCCCGGACTCCCGATAAAGGCGGGCCAGTTCAATGACAGGTTCCGGGTTATCCGGTTGTTGGACACGCCAATTCTGTACCAATTGAAACGCTTCCTGAGTTCGCCCTTCGTCCATTAGTAAAGCGGACAGACCGCGATAAGCATCCACGTGATCGGGATCAAGACTCAAGGCTTGTCGATACAATTGATCCGCCTGCTGGGACCAAGCTACATTCTTCTGCTGTTTACCGAGGTAATAATATGCAGCTGCCATGTTGTAATAACCGTCGGCATTTCTAGGGTCGGCGTTTATGGAACGCTGAAACATCTCAATGGCTTGAGCGTATTGCCCCTGATCGAATAGTTGCTTGCCTTGCATATTCGTCCCAGTAGCCGATAAGCCGCACCCGGAAAATAAAACGACGAGCAGCAAAATCCCGGCAGGACTAGCGACAGTAAGATGCGATAAGGGGGCCATGGCATTAACACATTTTTATTTGGCTTGGATAGCAATTGCACCGAGAGAATAGGAAAGCAGCCCCGTTTACTCAAGGTCAAGACAATCAATACCAAAGGAAAAGGCCTGACGTTGATAACGACAGGCCCTCATTCGTTCCCAATTAATAGCAATGCATGCTAGCTGCTGATCCCTACCGGCTCGTCATGAGCTTCATCTTCACCCACCGCGTCCTGAAAACTCTCGTTATTCAAGGAATCAATTTTTTGATAACCAAGCTCCCCAAGGACCTCTAAAATTTCGCTGCAAGTGGGGAACATGCGTCCGCTGCGTCGCTTGTAGTCATCAAGTGCATGCATGAACTCGATTTCAGCTTCTGAATAATCTCGCTCGCAGGTCGTGGGATCAATCTGCCGACGCCTCGAAGTCTTTCGACGCTCCTCTGCAACAGGTGCGTTCTGGTTGCGTCGATCAGATGCCGCACGCCGTCCCGTTTCATCCAGTTTCACCAATGGGCTCTTGTCCGCTGTTTCTTTACCGCTGTTTTTTTGATCGTTGTTTTTTTTGGCCATGGTAGATTCCTGTTTGACGTTAACGAACTGGGAGGGAGGCACAGCGAAGAACGAATTTCAACGACTGCTTAGTGGTGACGTTGAAAAAATACATCAATTAGGCAAAGTGTCAGAAAGATTCGGCTAATTTTGATCAGGTAAGCTAAGAAAGCAGGCCACTTATTCCGAATGTACCGGTTGCTTTGAAAACTCAACTTCGAAATAAGCAAACCGTGGGGAGCTGATGTTTTTTTAGCGAGTTTTCTGTCGAAAATATCCCATGCGAAAGTAGATCAGCGGCTCTCCTGCCAGTCTCACTTTCCAAGCAACTTGCAGCCCCTTCCATGATTGGAGTTCCATCAGCGACAAGCGTTGGGGGAACTTAACCCTCAAAACAAGCAGGGCATAGATCTAGCAATTCGTGACAAGGAGATCGCCGTTTCCATTTCCCTTGTTCGTAGGTGATTGGGAGTCCTACCTGTTCGCGGCATATTTTAGACGGCCGCTTACAGTGAAGTCTTGCCTAACCCAGGTCGCAGGCCAAGCCTGAGCAGAACCTCAAAACCAATATCTTGTTATTGATATCCGATCTCTGCGTATGGTTTGTGATGCGGCAACTCAGGTATCATCACTCGTAGGGAGGCCTTTAATTTTGCAAGGCCTTCTTTTTAAGTCATGTGCGATGACCGACGCTTTCGCTCAGCCACTGCCTTGGGCTGCAAAGAGGATTTGCCGAGACGACTAGCAATAGTCTTGGAAATTCTTTTCAAGCAATGCACCAAAGTCATCCGGTTCCTCATTTGGGAAACGGGTTGGCGGCATTAAAGAATTTTGAATGAGCGAAATGGTGCACGAGATTTGGTCCGACCATCGGTTGACCACTGGTAATTCCACCGAGAATCGATAGATGGGCGCTAATTTCGCGGGGATACTTTGCACTGCCCGAACGGGTTCCACGGGAACAAAGTCAATCAAAGTTAGGTTACTGATCGAAGTTAGGTCGACGTTTGATTGATCGGCTATTTCAACACTCCACACCGGCATCAAGTAAGTCAGGTCGATGGAGTCGTAAAAAGACGTTGCCGTTGAAGAATCGGCGTTCACAATTTTCTGGGTGGGTGCAGAGGGAGCGACTAGATTTGCCGTTTCAATTTCGGTCGCCATTGGTCGAGTCATCAAGGCAACACAGATTGCCACACTTGCCACAGTGACGGTCAATATGCGATTACGCAGCCAATTTCGTTGGCGACCCCTCCAAGCTTCGTGAGCTCCTAGAGATCGGGGAGTTACCTTAGGTTCGTCGGAGAATTCTTGCTGCGACAAATCCGAAAAACGATTGTAATAGACCAGTGTTTGTTGACACTCGACACATTCGCGCGAATGTTCCCGCAGTAAAGAATCCCGCGTCAAGCAAGCCCTCTCATCGAGAAGCCACTGGGCTCTTTCTTCGAATTGGTCGCAATTCACTTTTTGACTCCTCAACAACTCCACGTTTCGCTAGGCCCGATACCAATTCGCGGCGTGCGCGATGAACCCAAGTCTTGACCGTCCCCAGTGGCACTCCCATCATTTCACCAATCTCCTCGTAACTGAGTTCGTGGCGATGGAAAAGTGTGAATGCGTTGCGATACTGCAATCTCAACTCTTCGAGGACAAATTCAATCTCTTCGTTCAACAAATCGGCGTCGCGGTAAAGCTGGGATCGATCCTCTACCGGCACCTCTAGGGTTACCGAACTGGGCCTTTTCCCTCTTTTAGATATCCGCGTCCGACAGCGGTTTCCCGCTATGGTATACAACCAGGGTTCAAACTTTCGGGTCGGATCCCAACGATGCAAATTTCGCATTACGCGAATCATCGTCTCCTGGGTGCAATCCTCAGCATCTTCCCACTGCCGCAGCATACGCATACAAAAGCCGAAAACCGGACCCTGAAAGCGATTGACAAAGTCAATCTGCGCAGAGGTTTGTCCGGCTAGGCAGCGAGTCACTAATCTCTTCAGATCATCAGCCAATTAGAGTCCCCAGAGTATTGCAATTCCGTACCAGCTTGAGATCTCGCTAGTTTCAGGAATTTCTTACAGGAAGTCAAATAATTGGTAATTCGCGTAGCATCGCGAAATATTGGTAAGAAACCTTGTTATTTCCGCTGGCAGCAGAATGGAGAGGTGGAGGCAAGCATCCAAGCTTCCAAAAACCAAGCCCGTACTTCAAAAGGCAGCTGCGCGTTTGGATTAGCGTCGGTTAAAGAATTTACGCAACACATCATCAGCCGCACTTTTCGAGCTCTCGGCCTTGGCTACATCCTTGGCTGGCAGCTTTTTATATTTTTTGTGCCGCTTGTTGGGAGCCCCCCCAGCTTCTTCTTCGGTGGTGTCAACGCCGGACTCGGTCTCATCGACCTCATCACTGCGAGTGAACATCTTGGTGGAGTCTTGATCCAGATTAACTCGGATGGTTTCAGCAGCTCGGTTCTTTTCGTTTTCGTCATCCGTCAAAGAAAGCCAATCCGTAATGCTATCTTCGTCGAAACGCTCCTGAGTATTCGCAGAGACTCGGTTTGCCGCGTCCGCCACGCCGGCCACTCTTGGCTTTTTATTTCCGGGCTGAACATGGTCGATCAGGACTTCGAATTGCAAACGACCGACTCGAAGTGTGTCTCCGACTTTCGCCTCGTGGGCGGCCTCCAGAAGGCTGCCATTCACATAAGTACCATTCCGGCTACCCATGTCGCTGATTAAAAGCTTGCCGTTTTCAATTTTTAACTGGCAGTGGTTGCGACTTACTAAATCACTGCTGGGTTTCAGTTGGGCATTTTCGCCGCGGCCAATAATGAACTCTGGGACGGAAATGCTGATCTCACGACCATCATTTCTCCCCCCGATCACTTTTAACTTCACTTGCATTTACAGCTTCCTGAAAAAACCCCCCAAGAACGCGAAACAGGTCGCATACCATCGCGAACAATTCGCGTCTGAAACTGGTCTCATTGCCAATTTCGACGT
>JAAEPL010000429.1 GCA_024232675.1 Planctomycetaceae bacterium | reverse complement strand
GTTAATGACAAAATCCCATCGATGTCGTCCGCTTCCGGCCTCGCCTCGGAAGGGGCGGCAGTGGCAGGAAGCAGTGATGTATTCGAAATCGAATTCAAATCACGTACCTCGTTTCGTTTTCAGTCGACGGAATCTTCTTCGTCCTACTTTGAATATCAGGTTCAAACGCTCACCAATAACGCGGTCAACTTACAAGCCAATCCGTTCACTGTTGTGTTGGAATCGGCCAATTCGTTTGCCTTCGCTTCGTTGAATGACTATTCCGAAGGGATTGACGAAGCCGTGGACTATTACGGCGTTGCTTTGACAGGCTCCTTGATTTCTCTCTCGGGGGTCTCGATTGGCGTGGTGGGTTGGATGGCTCGGAACAGTGCCCTGGTAACCAGTTTGATGACCAGCATGCCAACTTGGCAATTAATTGACCCTCTGGTGGTTCTCGGCAATGTCGATGATTTAGATCCCGGCGAATCAGTGATGGATATTATCGCATCAGGTGGAACGGGCGACCGGGTTTGAGCCAGCATTGTTGGAACCCTTTTAAACAACGAAACAAACTCTATAACCAAAAAGAAAAACCGTAATGAGACCACAGCGATTTCTCAGTGGAACACAGCAACGAATGGCTAGTTTATGCGGCCATTTGTTTAATGTGCGCACGCGGTTGGCGATTGCCATGTCTGTCAGCGTCTTGAGCTTGGTGTTGGCGGCTCAAGCCTTTGAGTTAATTCCCGATTCGACAAAGTTGGCGATGAACGGTCGGAAACTGCAAACGGAAACGTTAGCTATGTCCGGGCATGCAATTTATGAGGCGACGGGTAACATTCGTGCGTTTGAGAGAACGCTGCGAAATTCTTTAGAGCGATCTGATGATTTGATCTCCATTGGAATGCGCGACAATAAAGGTCGCTTAACGATCAATTTGAATGAACACGATAGCCACTGGAGTCCTCCTCTAGCCGATCGCTCCAGCGATCGATTTATGTTTGTACCCATCTTCCGTGACCAACAACGGATCGGACAACTGGAGCTGTCTTATCAGCCGCTCATGGGTTTACGTTCGTGGCTTTATTCCGACGTGGCCAAGCTTTCCATTTTTATGTTTGGGGCATGTTTTGGTGTTTTCTTCCTGTTGTTGTCGCGTGTTTTTCGACGGCTCAATCCCCAAAAAGGTGCCGTGCCTCACCGCGTTCGCGAAGCGCTTGGGCATTTAGCCGAAGGTTTGCTGGTAATTGACCGGCGCGGGAATATTAGCTTGGCGAACAGTAAATTTGGAAAACTGGTTGGGCAGGAGGCTGACCAGTTGACCGGTAAGAGCGCCAGTGATTTTCCATGGCAAATGGAGTCTCTACCGTGGGAAATTGCGCTTCAAGAACAACGAACCGTCAAAGATTCCAACGTGCGAATCGCAGATCCCGAGGGGGTCACGAGGACTTTCAATGTCAGCGCCTCACCAGTAGTGACTGATAAGGGAGTCTGCCGAGGTGCCATGGTGACCTTTGATGACATCACCATTCTCGAAGAACACAAGCAAGAACTAATCAAAGCGCGAAAAGCTGCTGATGCGGCCAATGCCGCTAAATCGACATTTCTCTCACGCATGAGTCACGAGATCCGCACTCCGATGAACGCAATTATCGGGTACACCGATATTTTGCGGCAAGGGGATAGCGATATTTTGGATCAAAAAAAATACCTCAATACGGTCCATACCAACGGTGAACATTTATTGGATTTGATCAACGACATTCTCGATCTGTCAAAGATCGAAGCAGGGCAGATGACCATCGAAAGCCGTGAGTGCGAATTGCTGCCAATTTTGAATCATGTAATCGACACATTAAAGATTCCGGCGCAGCAAGCAGGGTTGAGTTTAAAACTGGTTTTGCAAGGCGCCATCCCGCAAACCATTACCGCCGATGATACACGTTTGCGACAAATACTTATCAATACGGTTGGCAATGCCATCAAGTTTACCCGCCAAGGCGGAGTGGAACTGAGCGTTAGGCGATGCCATGAGAAACAATTGCTTGTGTTCGACGTGACCGATACTGGCGTAGGGATTCAACAAGATGCGCTGGAGAAAATCTTTAAGCCATTCAGCCAAGCCGATGATTCCGTGACACGTAATTTTGGCGGAACGGGCTTGGGATTGGCAATTAGTAAATTGTTGTCGGAGTCGATGGGTGGTGGCATATCTGTTTCCAGCGAAGTTAACGTTGGCACAGTATTCACCATAAGCATCGATCCCGGATCGTTGGAAAATGTTAACTGGATAACAACTCAGGAAACGAAATTGAAACAACCCATGAACTCTATCGAAATCGATTCGCGACGCTTTTCAGGTGGCCACATTTTGATCGTTGATGACGCGGCAGCTAATCGCGATTTGACTGCAATCATGCTTCGTCGCCTTGGCTTGACTGCTGATAAAGCCGAAAACGGACTTGAGGCACTGGAGATGATCGAACAAACGCACTACGACGTGGTGCTGATGGATATGCATATGCCGGTGATGGACGGGATCACGGCAACGCAAACGCTCCGTCAAGTTGGATCCTCCATTTGCATCATCGCCCTGACAGCGATGACCGTCGAAGAAGAAAAACAACGTTGCTTGGATGCGGGTTGTAACGGGTTTTTAACGAAACCGATTCGGATGCCTGCGTTGATCGATGGACTCAAGCCTTATTTGCCGTTAATCGACGAGGCGGGCGAATCCCGCGAAACATCGGTTGAACAAGATGCGTTGGCCGATGAAATGGAATCAGAGCTTGCTAAAACGTTAGCTGAACTCGGCATTGCTGATAATGAACGCACCGCTCCACAAACAAGCAGTGACCTGATTCTGCCCGCTGTTGTGCATTGTTCGATGTCGCTGGATAGTTCGGAGATGCGCGATATTTTTGAGGCCTTTGTCGCACGCCTTCATGAGCGGATCCCTGAGTTTCGTGAGGCTTGGGATTCAAAAAATTATGCCGCCTTGGTGGAATTGGGGCATTGGTTGGCTGGTGCTGCGGGGACGATGGGGTTGAATGACTTTGTGGGGCCTGGTCGGGAGCTGGAAAATTCAAAATGGAACCAGCCTCACCGCGATGCGGCAGTCCTTGAATATATCTATGCTTTATCGCAACGTATTGAGACGCCGGTTTCCAGCTAACAGGGGTGGATGACAGCGAGGAATCGATAACGCGGCCGCGGCTCGAACGCCCGCTTTGGCTAAGAGCTCAAACGTTCTATGAGCTCCTGTAGCTCTCTACGTCGTATGGGTTTTGTCAGATAGTGATCCATACCCGCCGCCATGCATTTTTCGCGATCCCCAGGCATCGCCTGTGCTGTGATAGCGACGATGGTGATGCGATCACCGGTTTCCTGTTCTCGGAGACGAATTTCGCTGGCACATTGCAGTCCGTCCATCACGGGCATTAAGACATCCATCAAGACGAGATCAAAACCGTGGGGATTGGTTGCCAGGGTATCCAGTGCCTCTTGCCCATTGTTGACCACCGTCACCGTATGGCCCCAGCGAGATAACATACTGACCGCGAATTTTTGATTCGCCACGCCATCCTCTACCAGCAGCACGCGGATTCCCGTGGCTTTCTCAAGAGCCACGACCGACGGCGTTTTGT
The DNA here is from genome assembly GCA_024232675.1 of Planctomycetaceae bacterium. Lineage (GTDB taxonomy): Bacteria > Planctomycetota > Planctomycetia > Pirellulales > Pirellulaceae > CAJQPP01. The sequence goes on along the minus strand of JAAEPL010000429.1, from coordinate 2,594 downwards.
CGTCGCTGGATGACGCTTCCGGCGCAGGTATGGTTCCCCGCGTATGTACGGACATCAAGGCGTCCATTAATTCACTTTGCTTGAATGCGTGGCTGAGGCAGCACGCGTTCATTTGATCAAGACGTGCTCGATCAGCTTCGTCGAGGTTGGTATTGATTGTTACCACGGGAGCGTTTCTTGTTTCGGGCTTTCCACGCACCAACTCGACCAGCACAATATTATCAGGCAAGCAGGTGATCAGCATCGGCCGTAGTTTCCGATGGAACCCGGCGGCCAAAAGCTGCAACGCATCGTTCGCGGATTCTGCCGTGATGACACGCATGTCTTCTTTCGTCAAAGCAGATTCTAGCACCCGCAAATGTTGTGGATTGGGCGAGGCAATGACCACCTCTTGGCCGATTAAACCCGGGTAATCGGATGGCTTGTCGTGATTAAAAATAGCCGTGAATTGGAATAAACTACCAGCCTCGCTGGGGTTGTTTTCCACCCAAATGCGACCGCCAAGCATTTCCACCAAGCTGGCTGAGATGGCCAAGCCTAAACCCGTTCCGGCATGACTTCGCGTGCTAGACATATCCACTTGGGTAAACGGTTCAAAAATCTCCTCCTGCTTTTCTTCCGGTATACCGACGCCGCTGTCTTGCACCGAAAATTGCAATTCAGTCTGGCCGGTCGCGGTGGGTTTTGCCGTCACCGAAACCGAAACATAACCTTTGCTGGTGAACTTGATTGCGTTCCCGATGAGGTTAACGAGGATCTGTTGCAATCTTAAAGAATCGCCGCGTAATTTTTCCGGCACGTTGTCGGCCACGGAATATCGCAAGGCTAGATTCTTCTGCTCAGCCGTTACTTCCAAAGACCTCAATGTTTCCGTCAAACAACCGCGCAATAAAAATGATTTGTTTTGCAAGCCAATCGTGCCGGAGCCAATTTTGGAAAAGTCCAAAATTTGGTCGATGATACCCATGAGCAATTCACTCGACTCGAGCACGGTATTCAAATTATCCCGCTGTATACTTTCCAAGGGAGAATCCAGGACCAACTCAGTCATACCGATCAAGGCATTCATGGGGGTGCGTAATTCATGACTAATATTAGTCAGGAACTGGGATTTCATGCGATCCGACTCCTCCGCTTTGCGGCGGGCTGCTTGCAGCTCCTGTTCCACTCGCTTGCGCTCAAAAAAGGTCGGGATGCGATGGGCTGTGGGATGCAGCAAACGGTGTTCGGGCATGTGCTCGTGCAGGTATTTTTCAATGCGGTGGGGCGGTGCCATGATGAAGGTGCATTGTTCATCCCCGGCCGCTTTGCAGGTAATCTCGACTGCCGTCAAGTCGATTCCAAAACTCTGTTCACACCAGCCGGAGGAATAGCCGGCATTCATGATGCAAACGGGGCAATTCGAAACCTCGCCAGCTTCTAGGAAAGCATCGGCTTCGAACGAAAATGGATGGCCGTATTTTATGAAAAAGTTTTCATCGGGGCTGGGCGTGCTCTCATCGAAAATGTCAACGAACGCCCATCCTGCGTAAGCAAAATGTACCGGGCCGGTGGACAGGCGTGCGATGGGATCTGTCACGCCCATCGTCTCATGAAATTTTTTGGCATCTTCGATACCCAACACATGGGCGATGTCAAAGAGAAAGCTGCGGCCGATTGCCAAGGCCTCGTCTTCCCCGTAATCCGCATAGAGATTTTTTACGGTCTTAAGAAAATCCACCGACAAAGAGGAAGCTCGCATCAGCACGTAACGTTGATCGTTAATCTTGATCGTGGCCCGTGTTGGGTCGGTTTGAAAACTGGCGAAGTAGCTGGCAACTGTTTTTTGAGCTTCATCAAATAACGGCTGCATACTCTCGGGTACCCGCACCGTTTCGCCACCATTGACTGGCCACAATCGGATATTTAGCCGCAACTGCGCCACTTCGTCTTCGAGCTGGCGACAACGTTTTTCCCAATCCACAGGCTGGTCTTTGTCGTTCATGCCGTTCATGTTAGCGATCTCAACCGTCGAATGCTAACGCAGCAAGCAGAGCGAAAGCGTGATGTCCGATACAATACTGGCCTTTCCGCGGTACCGTGCGAAATCGACACAATAAAAATTTACCGCCTGATATCGAGACCAACCGATCCATGTTTCAGGCGATGACATTCCCAGCGGAAAAAGAGTTGCTGCAAGATTGCGCTCCTTGGAGCGACAGAAAACACCGTCAAATTTTTTGCAGCGGTAATTTTGATCGTCAAGGCAGCCCTTTGCAAAACTACTGAGAGAGCAGAATAAGAATACGAAGAGCGTGCTAGAAGACAGGACGGTTTCTCCACAAGCCGCTCACAATAGCCCTTCACAACGGCATGGGTTATCGAGGTTTTGACCGGCGGTTTTTCTGGCATTTCAAATCTGTCACGCCTGCGATTCCAGTGGGCAATGTTTTTTCTTAATCACGAAAATGGGGTGCAATGATTTGCGGGGCGGAAGACCAAAACGACCATCCGATTGGATGACACTGTGGAACAAAGGTAAGGCGAAACCTAGCGGCGAAAGGTCTGCCTAAACGAATCCCCACAAGCGAGCGTTAATAAATTAGCGCGTCGCG
>JAAEPL010000428.1 GCA_024232675.1 Planctomycetaceae bacterium | reverse complement strand
GCTAACGACTTGGCTCCTATCGAGCGACTCGATCATGTTTTGGTCGGTCCTGAAGCCATTAATTCGGAGCTCGGAACATTAACCGCCATGAGCTACAAAGTGCCGTCAACCGATGGCACCATCACGGAAAAAAACAAAGGTGGAAGTGCCTCGCGAAAGAAATCCAAAAAAGAGGCCCGGCGCGAAGCCACGCGACGCAAGCGAAAAAAGACCTTGGCTGCCAAACGTGCGGCTAAGCGTGCCACGCCGTTTCAACCTAACGCATCCAAATCACCGTTTCACGGTAGGTATGTCGATCGAGACTATAGCCAATTGAACGAGTCCGAAATCACTAGCGTCATTACGTCTGACAAACTCACCGAGCAGTCCTATTTGGCCGTTGCCAAACGGGTGCCTGTGCGAATTGCGGTCAAAATGGATGAACGCCGAATCAATGATTTCTTGGCCGCCGCGGCCAACTCACCCTTCGCATTCGAGATTCGCCAAGTCCGGGTCAATAAGCACAACCCGAGCGAAGTCCCTGAATTGACAGCCAGCGGCAGCGGCGGCGGAGGGGGTGGCGAAGAAAACTCAGGTCGCCCCAGCATGGCTGGTGGCGGTGGCGGTGGCGGTATGGTCGATGGCAACCCCGGCAGCGGTGGAGGCGGTGATGAAGATGCGAAAGATGGTCCCTTCCTCCCGCATACTCGCACCAATTTCGATGTCAAAATTGAATTTATCGGCATCGTGAAAGTATACAATCCCGTGAATCGTTCCTTGTTCTTTCCTGAAGAGGACAAAGTCGCGAGCTCCGGAAACCCAGCCGGTGCTGGAAACTAACGAACTAAAACTCTCTCTCTTTTGATCCCGATAAACAACTCGTTGGTCATCATTCCAACTTGGAAGCGAAATCATTATGAAAGCAAAAAAATTCAACTTCTCCAAAGCAGGAATCAAAGAATTCTTTTTCCGGCACGTAGAGAAAGTCTTTTTTGGACTCGCTTGCGGTCTGATTGTGTTATTTCTCTATTTGGGCCTGGCAACGCCCAAGTTTAGCGACATTTCGCCGAAAGAAATGCTCACGAAAACGGAACAGGCTGAGAAGTTCATTCGCAATGAATCGCACTGGAACACCCTTCAAGTTCACCGACAAGCGGATACTGAGGCGGCCAAGCGGATTGAAGACACCCAACCTATCGACCCGGACATTTATTCCTATCGGCATCTGGCAGGAACGGCTGTCTTCACCTTGGAACCACGGCGTGATCCCGCTTTGTTACCAGCAGAAGATTTCCAAGTTCAACACATTCGCGCACAAGTTGCCCGGGTAATAGAGAACACCGGAGATGACGAACTGGAAGACAAGCTGAAGGATTTGCCCGACAACCCGGTCCTCACATTCCCGGCGGATCAGCGCATGGAAATGTTCGTCTATCGAACTGACGACCTGAACGCCAGCCAAACCAAGCTTCAAACGGTTGACGCCGTCGTGGGCATGGCTTTGATCGACCATAAGAAGCAATTGCAAAATTACAAAGAGAATTTCCAATACCAGCGTGGTTACGATCCCAATCGCGATATCCCAGAGTATGCGTTCATTGAAGTGCAACGCAAAACGAAGGACTCGGAATGGAAATCAATCACCAAGAACGTTTACGAAATAACAGCCAAGTATTTGGCTGAACCGGCAAAAGAATTGGCGGACGAAGAATTCTTGGTCCCAACCGTTGCTCTGCCCGTTCCGCCATTTCTGGGACTCGATTACCGGCAATTTTCGCTGCACCCCAAAGTACCCACACGAGACGTGTTTGCTGCGGAGGAAGTGGATGGTCGTTCCGGAGGTCGCGGTAAAGACGACGAAAAAGACGATGCATCCGACAGCAGCGATCCCTGGGATCGCCAAGGTGGAGCTTCCGATGATGAGTCCGAGAAGAAACCCAAAGCGGGAGAAGCGGAAAGCGAATCAGAGGAAGCAGTGACGCCTTATCGACTGGTTAGGTTTTACGATCTTGGGCCAAAGACGGTCGGAGAAACCTATTACTATCGACTCCGCGTCTGGCTGAAGGATCCCAACAACCCAGAAGCCGTGAATGCTGATATTGCTAGTCAAATGTCAGAGCAGAACGATAACAAAGCCGGACGCAACACCGGCCTCGGCGGGATGGCTGATAAGGGGCCACCGGGAGGCAAAGGGGGCAAAGGCAGAAACACAAAACCCAAAAAACCTTTATCCGAGTTAGATTTGTCCGGAGAGGTTCGCAACCGAGTCTCCGCCACCAACGACGAAATCCCAGAGGATATCAAGGAAGAAGAAAAGCGAAAATTGTACGCCTTGGCCAAACCAGGTGAGTGGGTTGAGGCCCTGCAACCCGTAAAGATCACGGACGGTTTTGAAACCTTTATCGCAGGTCCGGTTGACGCGGCTCCGATCATTCAATTTGGCGGCGGAAAATTCGAAGCGACAGAGCCTTCGATCAAAATTGTCGCCAACAGTTTTCAAGATGATCTCGGCGTCTTCGTGCCTGCCGAAACTGAAACAATGAAAGGCTCGCTGCTCAATTTCAAATCCGTTACCAATGTATTAGATCCTCTGACATGGACGATCAAAGAACTGTTTGACAGCGAGGACAGTCGCGGTCAAAAAACCGGACGCTACTTTGAAACGGACGCTGTGGTTCTGGATATCATGGGTGGAGAACGCCAACCTTTTTCACGGGGCAAAGACGAACTGTATGCCCCCGGAGAATGCCTGATCATGGACCGCAACGGTCGCATCCACTTGCATAGTGATGTGGACGACGAGATGGCTTATCGACATGCCAACTTCCGGAGTGTCGGCAACGTTGCAGCCGCCTCCCGCAAAAAGGATGATGATGACGAGGACGACAACTCCTCCGACCGCGGTGGCGATTAATCGCCCGCAACAAAGAAAAACATCAGCGCCAGCATGTTTTATGCTGGCGTTTTTTTTGCGCCTAAAACACCTGAAACGCCGGCAATTCATGCATCCACTCCCGGTTTCCGCTGAATCGCCTGAGGCCCTCCAAATTTCTTTTCTAAATTTGCACGAACTGCCGTTGACGCGTTAGACGGAGCCCTCTAATTATCCGCTCGTCTATCTCTTTGGGCGGAAGTCCATACACAGATCAGGCGGCATCCTATTTGAGACAGGTAATGCCTCTGGTTTTGAGATCGTCCTACTGGGAAACGGAATTCTCAGCTGGATTGAACTAAACACTTGATTCCCGCAGATACGGTTATCAGACCCGTTTGGTTCGGCATACCGATTACAATTTTTCGATTCGAGCTCTCGCAAAAAAGGAGTGTTGCGTTGAAAGCCTCCGCGAAACTATTTACAACGTTTTCAGTGACTGGCCTGTCCCTGGCTTTCACTTTGGGTTGTGTTCTGCATGTGCAGGCTCAACAGCCCTCAGAAAACACGGGAGGCTCGTTCATCGCGCCTCAGTCAACCTCGGCAACTCCGGTTGCTGATTCCAATCAAAGGTCCGCCGATTCGCCGCCTAATGCAAGTCAGCAGGCGTTGCTACAGGCGCGTCGCGCTTTAGCGGCAGGACAAACAGACAAAGCCAAAAGTTTGGTAGAGTCTGCCCGAAATTTCCCGATCGATAATACGGTGACATCAGACACCCCGGTCAAGGTGGAAGCCATGATCGCGCGGCACACCGATCTGGTGGAAATGTATCAGTCGGGTGACAACGCAGCATACAACTATGGTGCTGCGATGTTTCTATTGGAGCAAGCCGATGGCCTGCTGCAATACAACGACTTCACCACCGCCAGTTCATTGGTCCAACAGGCTCAATCCTTTGAGGTCCAATTCAAACCCGGTGACATGAGTCCCGAATTGGTTCTGGCACGGCTTGAGCAGATGAAAACTGCTTCCACGAAGCCCTCTCAAAATCAGAGCACCGCTCGCGCGGACGCTGGCAAGATCCTTTCAGAGGCCCAACTGGCTTTTGACAAGGGACAACTGGATCTTGCATCCCAGCTGATCTCGCAAGTGAAAGCTCTTGATCTACCCGAGAGTGCTTTTGAGGAGAATTCCATCTTGCCTTGGGACCTGGAGCTAAAAATTCTTCAGGCCAAGCAACGGAAGACGGCAAACATTGCCTCCGCCGAAACGCAAAAGGATGCCGCTCCGAGTGTCATTCAACAGGCGGATTACTATCCGGAAATGGATGAGACGCGAAACGTGCAAGTCACAGGTACTGCGAACAACAAAACCACAGAACCTGCTGAACCGGCCAACAATGATGCTCGTGGCAAGCGTTTGTATGACTCAGGCATCACTGCCTTAACCAACGATGATCGCCAAGGTGCTTTGGAATACTTCCGCATGGCATGGCAATATCGTGATCAGTTGAACGAGAACGCCCAACAGGATTTACAATCCAAACTATCGACGTTGAGTGTCACCACAACAACCGCCAATACGCCTCAAGAACAAATCACCGGTGTGGATGATGATCTCCGCCGTGCCATGTCTTCCGAGGTGATTCGACAGCGTTCCGTAGCCCAACGCATGTTGGAGCAGAACAATCCACGGGGAGCTCTGAACCACATGCGACTGGTTCGCGATGATATTCAGACTTCCGATTTGGATGACCCCGCTAAAAACCAATTGGTATCGGTCATCGAACGTGAAATCGCTGAATACGAGCGATACATTGAACAGAACAGTTCGTTGATTGAAAACCAAGAACGGAATGAACGCGAACTTCAAGCGGTTGCGTCTCAACGTCAACACGAAGACGACATCGAGCGTCAGGTGCAAGCCATGTTGAATGATTTCAACAAGCTCGTCGACGAAGAGCGTTTCGCAGAGGCAGAAATCATGGCCCGTCAGGCTAGAGATATTGCCCCTGAAAACATTGCGGTAACCGTGATGTTTGAGAAGATTCGTTTGCAGGCCAATTACAACGATTATGAAAAAATTCGCCAAGCAAAAGCGGATACCTTTATTGATGCCATGAACGATGCTGACCGAGCGTCCATTGCGGATGTTTCAGCAGACAACGGCATGAAATTTGACGAAAACACATGGGACCGTCTCAGCCAGATGCGAAAAGCTCCTGGTCTGGGCGATTACATGAACGAGCGGCAACGGGTTATCTGGTCAGCGTTGAAAAACCAGACCATCGAAGCTGAGTTCAACCGAACCCCGCTTTCCGAAGCCATCGCTATCTTGGCCGAACGTGCCGGCGTCAATATGATCCCGGATACTCAGGCATTGGAATTGGAAAGTGTCGCCATCGACACACCGATTACGATGAGCTTCTCCCAACCCATTTCGGTTGAAAGTGCCCTGAATATTATCCTCGGTAACAATGGATTGGTTTTCAAAGTGGAAAACGAGTCCGTCATCATTACGAACAAACTGGCGTTACAAGCTAACCCGATCAGCCAAACCTACTATGTTGGTGACCTGATCGTCCCCATCCCAGACTTCAGTGGAAATGCACTCAATATGCAATTCCTCGGTCCTCAGACACCAGCCCAACCCTGGGGCCCTGGTGAAATGAATAATGGGTTTGCAGGGGGTGGCAATGGTGTGACTCCGGTTTCCTACAACCAACAAATGCCTCAGACTCCCAATTTTGGTGGAGCTCCCATGTGGACCGGTGCTGCGATGCAACACACACCACAAACGGGTTCTCCTCAATACAACATGTGGGGACCCAAAGGGGTATCCAAAGGTGGTATTACGGAAGCTGACTTTGGGGAATTAATGGACCTGATTCAGGAAACCATTGACCCTGACAGTTGGGAAGAAAACGGTGGTGTCGGCCGCATGCAGCCATTCCCCACCACGCTTTCCTTGATTATCACTCAGACACAGGAAAACCAAGATCGCATTGCGAACCTGTTAAGCCGATTGCGTGAATTGAACGATGTCCAGATTGTGGTGGAAGTTCGCTTCCTGACATTGCAGGACAGTTTCTTCGAGCGAATCGGAATCGATTTGGACATGGCCTTTAATGACAACACCGGCCTCACACCGGGTACCATCCCTGACAATCAGTCGGGTGTTGGTGGTGCGGCCATCATTGGTCGCCTACCCAGTGACACAGGTGTGCTGTTACCGGCTAACCTTGATATTCCGCTGACGCAGGGATCATTCAGCGAAACCATTCCAGGTTTCGGTGGTGCCAGCAACTTGCAGCAAACCGCCTTGAACTTTGGCTTTGCGATTCTCAGTGACATCGAAGTTTACTTCCTGTTGCAGGCTGCCAAGGGCGACACACGTAGTAATGTGACGCAGGCTCCGACGGTTACTATGTTCAATGGTCAATCAGCTACTGTCTTTAGTGGTGAACAGCGACCATTCGTGACAAGCATCACACCGGTGGTGGGTGACTTTGCCGCAGCACAGCAACCGATCATTACGATTCTGCCGGAAGGAACTCAGTTAAACGTACGAGCGGTGGCCTCTTCAGACCGTCGATTTGTTCGCATGACCTTAGTTCCCTTCTTCAGCCAGATCACTCAGGTCGACACGTTCCAGTTCGAAGGAACTCGCACCGTACGACGGGGCGGCAGCACGACGCTGGAAGACATTATCAACGCCATCGGCGGTGGAGATAATGATGTCGGTCAAGAAAGTCTGGAGATCATTGAGTCCGGTACCACGGTTCAGCTACCAACGTTCGCCAATACAACGGTGACCACAACGGTAAGTGTGCCTGATGGTGGAACAGTACTCTTGGGTGGTATCAAGACGATGCAGGAAGATCGCGTCGAAGCAGGCGTTCCCTTCCTGAGTAACATCCCTTACGTGAACCGCTTGTTCAAGAACGTTGGGATTGGCCGCGACACTTCTAGCCTGATGATGATGGTGACACCACGAATTATCATTCAGGAAGAAGAAGAAGAGCGTCAAATCAACGCCGGAAACTAGTCAAAAACAGAGTCTTTGCACTCTTTTTGAAATACCCAACGCCGCTGAATTTTTCAGCGGCGTTTTTTTGTACCCCGCGAGAAATCGAAACGGTACCGCCCAAGCATCGGCCAACCCGCGTTCCACAGTGCCCGACTGAGGAAGATCAGCCGCCCTCGGGTTCATTCTCCACGCAAAAAACGATGTGCCTGTCTCTCACTTGACGCCTCTTCCGGATGAGTACACCATGAGGGCTGTCAAAGTCATTTCAACCGTTGTTTGTTAGCAGGAAACTAACCGTGGATCATTGGCCGATTGGAGTTTTCACCAGCATCGATGCCGGGTTCGGTGTACGACTGGAGGTTGCCGACGAATTAAACGTGCCCACCATCCAAGTCCATGCCCCTCATCACGATACAAGATCCCCAGAAACGGCGGAGAAATTCCTTGCCAAGCTCGAGGAATTGGGCATTCAATTAACGGCCGTGTTCGGCGGTTTTGACGGGGAAAGCTATGCTGACATCCCCACCGTTGAAAAGACCGTTGGCTTGGTGCCCATCGCCACCCGAGAGGCACGCCTTAAAGAGATGTTTGAAATCTCTGATTTTGCCACCCACTTAAAATGTGATGTGGTTGCCTTGCATTTAGGTTTCGTGCCTCATGACACCAGCAGTTCTGATTATCACGACATCGTGGCCTGCACCCGATCACTTTGCCAACACTGCAAAAAAAATAATCAAAACCTGCATCTCGAAACGGGTCAAGAGACAGCCGATGCGCTCATCCAGTTTATGGACGATGTTGCCTGCGACAACTTATTTGTGAACTTCGATCCAGCCAACATGATTCTGTACGGAACAGGTGAACCGATCGAGGCGCTAATCAAGCTGGGAAAACGCGTTCGCAGCATTCACTGCAAAGATGCCAAGTGGGCCGATAAGCCCGGCAAAGAATGGGGACAAGAAGTTCCTCTCGGCCAAGGGCAAGTAGGTATTCAGAAATATCTGGAAACGTTGCGGACGATTGGCTACGAAGGCCCGTTGACGATTGAACGTGAAATCCCCCAAGACCCCGAGCGTCAAAAGAGTGAAATCGGTGGTGCGATTGAGGTGCTGAACACCACCAAACAGGCGCTGTCCATCGGCTAGACCATTTCGGAAAAGAGTCTCGGCAAATGTCGTTGCTCCGGCAACGGCATTAAATGAATTTGCCCATCAGGAATCCGACCACTAAACCGAGCAGTAAACAAGCCACCCCGATCAAAACGGTGGCGTTAATGGAGACCATCGGTTCGCCAGAATCCAGATGACCTGCTGCCTGGTACTGGCCGGTCATCGTTTGCTGGATCGGCGGAGGTGGCGGGGTCATCCGCATGCTGGAATCACTGAAGCCTGAACCTTGCGAGGTTTCGCTCAGTCCGCCAATTTCCGTCATGGCCATGGCAGCCACATCGCTACCGGCG
>JAAEPL010000427.1 GCA_024232675.1 Planctomycetaceae bacterium | reverse complement strand
GTAGAGAAGCAACGAGAACAGAAAATCAATCGTAATTTGGCTGTCGACCCGATTGAAATTGAATTGGGTGTGAACCTGATTGAGCTGGCTCGCGGAGGTGTTTTGTTGAGTAAAATCACGGCAGCGCGGGAAGCGATGGCCTCGGAACTGGGCATTATTTTGCCCAAAGTGAGAGTCCGGGATAACCTGCAATTGCAACCGAACCAGTTTCAAATCCGCATCAATCATTTGCCGGTATGCCAGGGTGCGGTGGAATTAAATCGCGTTCTGCTGGTCAAAAAGACCCCCGCTGCGGCGGATCCGGTGGGCATGGCAGGATCGTGGCATAGCGGATTTGGTGCCTTTTGGGTGGAAGAGAATTCTACCTCCATGCGTGCCCGAGAATACGAGCGTCTGTCCCCCGCTGACGTCGTCATCGAATCGTTAAAACACCAATCCCGGACCCGTGCCGCCGAGATTCTCACGCGGCAATCGACGGCTTACCTGATCGATCAACTGCGAGAATCGCATCCCGCCACCGTGGACGAGCTAATCCCCGACGTGATGCGAATTGGACAAGTTCAACAGGTATTGCAACGGCTGTTAATGGAAAATGTATCGATCCGACCTTTGAATACCATCCTCGAGGGGTTAGCGGATTGGGCCACCACGATTTCAGATCCTCTTTCCCTCACAGAAGCCGTGCGTTCCCGATTAACGCCATGGATTACGGCTTCTCTGCAATCGGCGGATGGGGTGATACGTGTCATCGACCTGGACCCCACAGCGATGGCTTGGTTGGAAGCGCGTGTCGCGGCCCGAGAAGAGGGACGCTTTCTCCAATTAGAAATCAGCGAACGAGAAAAAATCCAATCCTTTTTTCGGCAACACACCAGTCAATCACGCAGCCCAGAAAACCCCCTTGCGATTCGCGTTTCCCGTACCCTCCGCGCCGCACTACTGCCTCTACTAGACCCCCAGACCGTCGATGTTGCCATCGTTGCTCCTAATGAAATTTCACAGGATGCAAAAATTGAAACAATTGCAATTTTAAGAATGAGCGACGTCCACTACGTTGCTGCCTGAGACATGGACGCGTGCAAATTTTGCTGAGACGAAGTAACCCAAACCGGGCCAATTCGACAACGGTAAAGAACACCGGAAACGTCACGCATTGTAAAAAGTGCAAAACTATTTGGGACAAAATTTGGAACTTGAAAAGTTTTTAACAAGTATCAAGTTCCGACCGTCGATAACTGATGGGTGACGAAATAGCGTCTAATTTTTTGCCCAATAAAAAACTAAACGATATCTCGTCTTTGTGATCGGATCGTGAGTATCAACCCAAAGTTGACTCCGCCCCCCGACGAAAGATACGCATCACTAAGTCAATCATGGAGGATTGCATGGCGGCAACAGTTGCTAATGCGGAAGAGATCCAACAAGTATGGATCGAGTATAAATCCGACCAATCGAAGAAGCATTTGCGCAACCGTTTAATGGAACGGTATCTTCCTCTGGTCAAATATAACGGCGAGCGTATCTGGCAAAGACTCCCCGATGGTGTGGAGCTGGACGATCTCATCTCTGCCGGGGTTTTTGGATTAATGGACGCCATCGACGCGTTCGATCTGGAGCGGGGTGTCAAGTTTGAAACCTACTGCGTTCCACGAATCCGCGGAGCCATGCTCGACGAATTACGTTGTATGGATTGGGTTCCCCGACTCGTACGCTCAAAAGCCAGTAAATTAGCCAACGCGACCAAAAAACTGGAAGCGAAATTTGGCCGAGCCCCCAATGAACACGAATTGGCCGCTCAACTGGAAATCACCGTACCTGAATTGGAAAAGATGATCAGCGACGCAAATGCCGTCGGCTTGATCAGCCTAAACAAGAAATGGTACGAGACCGACAGTTACAAAGATGTCCGAGAAATCGACATTCTGGAAGACAAAAAGGGCGAAGACCCGACCCGTCGCATCCAGAAAAACGACTTGATGCGTCTGGTCACCAAAGGCCTCAATCGCAACGAGCGTTTGATCATCATCCTCTATTACTACGAGGAATTAACGATGAAGGAAATCGGTGCGACGTTAGATCTCAGCGAAAGTCGCGTCAGCCAAATGCACAGCAGCATCGTCTCCCGTCTGCAACAACAACTCGGCCGACGACGCGTTGAATTTGGAAAACAAAAGATGGCTTCCTGAGGAAACCCAGGTCAGTCAAAAAGAAACATCAGCCCGCTCTCAAGCGGGCTTTTTTTTCGCGCTAATTTTGTTCGACCAACCCACCGTTATTGACAAGCAAAGGCTGCGGAAACCTTTGTCAGCGCAATAGATATCAGCGACCGTGCTGACAGGCATCCGGCCGAAAGGCAGGCATCCGGCAGAAAGGCAGGCATCCGGCAGAAAGGCAGGCATCCGGCAGAAAGGCAGACAATTCAGCAGTGGCATCCCCTTGAAGCAGGCAGCATAAAAGGGGAGAGCAGGCCAAGCGACCGTGGCAACCTACGCGATACAGCGATGGCCTAATACCAATCGACCGTCATGTCGTCGGGCCAAGGAATATCACAGTCAAACCCACTCATGTTTTGGTGGGGGTCAAAACGAGCTTCCAAATCTTGAAGCTCTTCGGCAAGCCAAAAAGTAAACTCAAAGAAACTCTCCATGCTAATTCGCATCGGAGGCTGACTCATATCACGAGTCAGGTTGAGCATCGGCGGGGTAATTTCGCGTTGTGTCATAGATTGGGTCCTCGATGGTGATATTCATCGGCGATCCTTGCCTATGAGCGCTACAGTTTTGCCATGTGTCCGAGTCATTTCGGTTAGGTAAATTGGAGAATCATTCGTCCAATTCACCTCAAACATAGTACGCAACTGTGTGGGGTTTGGTTTGCTCAAATTTTACCGTCAACCGAGGCAAACCGAAAAGTTCAATCGTCATTAGCTGGCATTACTCGTTTAGAACCATCCAGCCTGCCGATGTGCGTGGCTAATTTTGCAATGTAAGTCTTTCCATTTTTCAAACGACCTTGCAAACAAACCTCCCTTTGCCAGCACCCACCCGTAAAAAACACTCCCGCAAACCCCCCATCCACTCAAAAACAGAACGTAGTTTATCATTTGATCCCGTTTTTATTTTTTTCCGGATTGGCACACCTGATTGGAACGGTGTTTGCTTCTAACCTTTATCCGGGTGCACAAGCCAAGTTACCCGTCAAACGAGCGACACTTGTTTTATAAAAGAATTTGGAAACAGAGTTCCGTCCATAACAGTTTGAGAATGATTGGCAGCCACGGCAGCCGTTTGCCTGGCCTTAGTTAACCAATATCTCGTAGGTGTAAACGTATCATTCGTTGCGACTGCGAGAATACATTCCAAAGCTTACAGATGCAAAAGTAGCCTGTGAGCGGCAAAAAAGTAGGCTTAAAGAAACTCTTAAAAATGCTAGCGATCACGTCGATAACCTCTTGTGCTTTCCCAATGTCTGCAAAGTCATATCTCGCAAGCAATGGAGGCCATCGGTCGACAAGGATCGTAGAGCAAAAGGAGAGTTTGAACTGTACTTGTAAGACAGGTTCCGCAACAATCCGGGACCGATACTTAGCCAGAGCCCGATCCGGTTCAGCGAAGCTTGCACGTTGGTTCACAAGCCCAACCTTTTTGTGCCCTCCAGGCAGCAGCTCGCGGAACCCGATTAAAGCTCGGATACGCAAGCCAGTTTGCCGCAACCCACGACGGGAGATAACAATGCAGATTCGAGGAACATCGAACATCCAATCCACCAACCAGGTGAATTTTTCCAACAAGGTTCAGACCGTTCAAAACCAATCGGTAGCCACCCAGCTCGACACGGCCGATCACGTTGACATATCCAGTGAAGCGCAAATGCTCTCAAGCATGAACGACATCTCCGACATCCGAGCGGAGCGCGTTGCTGAAATTCGTGAACAGATCGCGACGGGTCAATACGAGACTGCCGATAAATTGGACTCGGCGATGGATCGATTGTTGGATGAGATCGCCTAAAAACTTCGCAACGATGCTGGCCTAACCGCTCTTATCCCATTGGGGATTCCCACCTCCAAGGTGGTTAGACGGCGGATTGGCTTCGATGGAGGTCATAACCGATCGATGACTTCAGCAGCAATTTTGATTAACCCGTAATTTTCCCAAGAGGCACATCCAACAGGCTCTCCAACCTTGACAGCTCGACCTACTTAGATTGACACCATGTGACGGGCAGCTTCGAACGGAAAACGAACGACTCCATCAGAATTCGATGAAAAAAACCCGGTTGCGGTCGCAGCCGGGTTTTTTTATTGATCGCGGGCGTGATCAACGGGCGTCGATTGGCGGTTCGTGGTCGACGTCGCGTGACCGCAGAGGACTAGAGGTTGTGCCTTTTTGCTCTTAAATTCCGGATAACTCGGTAGCTCGCATGACGCGGCGAATGCCAATCATGAATGCTGCGGTTCGCAAGCTAATCTTGTGTTCGTTGGCGGTCTGCCAAACCTCTTCAAAAGCGGAAGTTAGGACGTGATCCAGTTGCTGCCGCACGCGATTCAGATCCCAGCTGTAATATTGTCGATTTTGCACCCACTCGAAATAACTCACGGTGACCCCACCGGCATTGGCCAGGATATCGGGAATCACTGTCACGCCTCGTTTGAACAGGGTCTCGTCAGCATTGGCGTGGATAGGACCATTGGCGCCTTCGACGATATATTTTGCCTTGATATCGGCAACATTATCTTCGGTGATCACTCCGCCTAGAGCCGAAGGCATTAACAAATCGACATCCAAGCACAGGAGCGCTTCATTGCTGATGGGATCCGCATTCTGATAGCCCGCCAGCGAGCCATTTTCCAGAACATAGCTCAAAGCTTCGGGGATATCCAATCCGCCTTCTCGGTAGTAACCTCCAGAAATATCGCTGATGGCTTCGATCTTGAATTCCGACTCGTACATGTACTTGGCAGCGTGGGAGCCGACGTTGCCGAAACCCTGAATCGCGACTCGGGTTTGGCGAGGATCGTGATTCAAGCGTTGCAGCATTTTGAAAGCTAAAATCCCGCAACCGCGTCCCGTTGCTTCTTCCCGCCCTTTGGCCCCGTAATCTTCGACCGGTTTACCGGTGATGCAGGCCGGATTGAATCCATGGTATTTTTCCCATTGGTTTCGGATCCACGCCATCGTCTCAGAATTGGTACCCATATCAGGGGCTGGGATATCCTTGTCCGGCCCCACAATTTCGTGGATTTGGTCGACGAACTTGCGAGTGATGCGTTCTTTTTCTTTGCGACTGAGCTTTCTCGGATCCACACAGATGCCGCCTTTGGCACCGCCGTAAGGAATGTTCACGACCGCCGTTTTCCAAGTCATCAAGGAAGCCAGGGCCCGGACCTCATCCAAGTCGACTTCCCAGTGGTAACGCAAGCCACCTTTCATGGGTCCGCGAGCATTGCTGTGCTGCACGCGGTAGCCAATTAACACATCCAATTCACCATTGTCCATCTCAACGGGTACTTCGACGGTGACCTCCCGCATTGCGGTGGTCAGCAAACGACGCTGGTTTTCTGGCATCTCGAGGATATCAGCAGCGCGATTGAAAAATACCTGGACAGCTTCGTTGGCTTTCATGAAAACGGGTCCTGTCGAGCGGGTTCGGCCACCACAAAGAAGGCAGCGGGACAAACGATTGATTGGAAGACAAGAGAGGGCAGTGGAAGCGGGCAACAAAGCCCGCATTTCATATTGGAAGGGATTACAATAACCTTAGATTAGGAGATCGTACACTAGGGTTTTCCCACATTTTGTAAGAGAATTTACATTTGCCTGCGATGCGAAGCCAAGGGAATCTGCCAACCCTGTAGAATGTGATTGCTTGACTTCGATTGACTCGCCGAGCCGGCAACGCTCAGGCAGGATTAAAACGGGATTCAAAGAGACACACGGCAATGGTCAAAAACGCTAATATTTGGAACCTTTTGGTTGCGAGCGAGTTGGTCTCAGCCGAGAAAGTCACGGAAATACGGGCTCATTGCGAGGAAGAACTCGGAGAATCTCCGGCTCAGGAGCCCGATTTGATCCTCAAATGGCTGCGGGATAACAAGCGTATCAGTGACTATCAAATGCAAGTCTTGGCCGAAGATTGCCCGGGACCCTTTCGTTTCGCGCAATACCAAGTTCACGCCAAGGTTGCTCCCCACGCCTTCAAAGCACGCCACTTAGCCTCCAATCACCCGGTCATTCTGTGCTTTGTTGGTGGTGCAGATCCTGCTGCCGCCAAAACCTGGACCCAAGTTCGGGATTCGGCAAACCGGGCAGCTCAAGTCAAAAGTCCTTTTATCAGTCGCTGCTATGATGTCGTGGAAACGGACGGTTATCGGTTTGTTGCCTTTGAGGATCAGCCGGGCCGATATTTAGAGGCCAAACTTCCCCCCAAAGCGCGTTTACCTTGGCCCCAGTCGCTGCAAGCGATCGAGTTATTAACGCTCGGACTCGCAGAAATCCATGCAAACCAAAGCTATCACGGCCAGATAAACCCCGAGTCCATTTGGTTACAACGAAATGGCATCTGTCAGCTGCAGTGGAAGTTCCCGGGTCTCAATTTGGAATCCCCTCCCGAGCCAGAGCTCGCCAAAATCCGCCAACGTTTCCAGCCACCGGCGGCACGCGAAAGCGACCCCCGCCTCGCCGACATTCCCACGGGACAGCGTGCAGATCTGTTTGCTTTAGGCGGTGTCTTTTTCCGCATGATCTCTGGAAAACCACCGCGGCTCAAATCGACTGATGCGAAAACTCGGCAAGCCGAAATTGAGAAGCACTTGGAGTATTGCCAGCGATTTGAGTTGCCCCAACCCGTCCTGCAACTGATGACGTTATTGATGAATGCCGACGTCTCCCAAGAACTCAAAGACGCTGAAGTCACGGCCAAGCTGGCAGGTACCATTCTGGGGTCCCAGTCCATCAAAATGGATATAGATCCTGCCTTGCCAACGCTGGCGGCTTTCGATGAGTACCTCGACCAGAAAAATCGTAGTCAGGGATTTTTGAACACCTTGGAAACGCTGGGGGAAACCCCGATTGTGGGGGCGCAGCCGGCGCATTCGCCAGCGTCAGGAGCAGCAACCGGCATTATCACAGCAGGGCCCAAACTATCCGCCCGCGAGCAGCTTTCTCAGCGGAAGCGTAAGAATCAAAACCGTCTACCGTTAATCTTTGGCGTCGTCATTCTGTTGGCCGCTGTATTGATCGGCGGCGGTTTGGGTGGTTTGTTTTCAGCGAATCCGCAGCAAGCAGATGTGGTACCAAACGAGACAGCTGCCAAGGCCCCCGCTGCCACAGCGGTGGACCCAGAGCAAGCGTCACAGACCCCCGATGAGACAGCTCCCAAAGACACCGCATTCCAGCCCCAACTGGTCGTTGAAAACAACTCCGAAGTCGTTTGGGAATCGCCGACAGGTGCCTTACCGCTTGATATCGGGTTGATGCCCGCCGCTCCCGATTTCATTTTCGCGTTGCGGCCGCAGCGTCTTCAAGAAAATCCCCAAGCCCAATTGCTGCTTCGGGCGTTAGGTCCGCAGCTGCCAGCTCTGGCCAAATCTCTGACAGCGCTCACTGGAATTCCCCTAACCGAAATTGAACGGTTGGTGATCTCACTACATGTCAAACAAGTCGGTAAATACGAAGCCGTGGCTCTGGTTGAATTGGCTGACCCAATCACTCAGGAACAACTTTGGGAACAATTAGGAAAACCCAAAGTGGAGGACGATGCAGAACAGGGGCTGCGTAAATTTGAATTGGATCAATATACGATTTACTTCGAACCGACCGGGGAGGAAACGATCACCACCTTTGGTTTTGGCACACGTGATTTCTTAGCCCAATCGCTTGATTCTTTAGGGCCGCTGGTGGCCGGGCGAGGCGTCGGAAAACTTGTCGACAGATCGGATCGGGATCGCGATATCACCGTGATCTTTCGCAAGGCAGCCTTGCTCAGTGAGGAGGGTCGCTGGCTATTTGCGGGAACTCCGGCAGAGCTACGAAGGCCACTCGACTTATTCCTAGACGACCGCATGGAGGCGATTAAAATCAGCCTGCATTTTGACCAAGGTAGTTACTGGGAATGGATGAGCGAACAAACGACCGAGATGTCCAATCAAGAACTGCGAGAATGGCTGCCTGAAAACCTAGCCTCGTTTCGGGACGAGATCACGACGCATGTCAGCCAGATTCCAACGCATCCCTACTGGTCCAAAGTTCAACAACAATTTGACAATATGATCGTCGAATTGGTACGCGAAGTACGCGTCTCGATTGAGCCCGGAGGGGTTGTGGCAAATTGCTGGTTACCTGAATCCGCTCCCCATAACCTCGTTGCCGCGGGGGAGTTGGTGATGAACGGCCCAATGTTCTCCTCGAGCACCGCTGACGTAACCGAGGGCCCGGCTGATTTAACGGCCTTGTTAAATACGCCTCGCGACTTGGTCGTGACCAGCGATCCTGACTTGATCAACCTGTTGCGTGACATCGAACAGGAGGTCCGTGATGACTTTCCCAATCTCCCCTTCGATTTTCGCATTCGTTTGCTTGGGAATGACTTGGCGATCGCAGGCATCACCCAAAATCAACGACCGGGAAAAGTCGATATCAAGCAGAAACCGCTCGGCGACATCCTTGCCCAGATTATGCTCCAGGCCAACCCCGACAAATCGGCAACTAGCCCCGCCGACCCCAATTGCAAGCTGATTTACATCATCGGAGACGATCCAGATGACCCTACCCAGAAAGCCGTTCTGGTAACCACCCGCGAAGCGGCCGAAAACCGGAAACAGCCCCTGCCCGTCGTTTTCCAAACCGGAGAATAACGAGACGGACCGCCGACGTGTCCCAACCCGAATAACTAACGGACTTCCCACGTTTCACCGTCAGTTCCGCTACAAAAAGTCTACAGCCACAAAGACACAATTGGCGAATAAGTCTAGAATGGGATGGGCGAAGGACGTTCGGTCGAATCTGGGGATCAACGTGGTTCTATTTACAATTACTTGCGAAACCTGCGCCTCGCGTTTGCAGGTCAAACAAAAGAGCGCTATCGGCCAAGTCTTGTCATGCCCGAAATGCGGCAGCATGGTCGAAATTCAACCTCCCGAGGGTTGGGAAATGCCGGATGCGGCCACGGGGCCTCCACGCCAACCCAAAGCACCCCGGGATCCTAGCGACAGTCAAGCCACGGTCAGTGGTGAGTTCGGCGATTTCGCGGCTAATTTCCCGGCCGACAAATCGCAAAAAAAACCGACACAACCAACCGCCCCGCGCAGTTCAACGAACGCTGCTCCAAACACCAGTGCCGCCCCTCAAAACGCGGCCGATTCCCACTGGCAATCAGACGGCACAGGCCAACGCAGCAATGCCTTAGCTTGGATCGCCGGCATCATTGGCATCTGCCTCGTCGCAGTCGTGTTGATTCTGTACATGGTCAGCAGCATGCTTGGTACCGATCACGGCGGGGAACTTGCAGAAAATTCTTCCACCAAAACAGCAGCTGCAAAACTGGATCCGCTGCCGACATCCCCAGAAAAGGGACAGGACCCGGTAAAAGACGCCGACGCCGACGCGGGCGACAAAGATAAGCAAAAGCCACCGGGCGGGGAAGCGGAAGCAAAGGATCCTGCCACAGAGAAAAACAAGCCCTCGAATCCTACCGCACCGACACCCCCAGAAGACGCTTCCGCCTCGGCTGTCACTGACAACTCCGCAAAACCTAAAGAACCAGACAACGCCGAGGGGGGCAAGCAAGACTCAGACTTTGAACTCGATCCCGAAAAGGGCTTAGCAGCCTCGGGCAATACCATCACCATGGAACAAGAACAGGATCGTCAATCGATCCTCGATGAATTTTCTGGAATCGGCGATCTGGTTTTTGATCCGGGTATCGACATGGATGATTTCCGGGATGCCACCTCCGATGACCAAACTCAAAAATATGGCATTGGTAAGGTCTACGTGCCGGTCCCGAAAGCCTTGCGGGTGAATCCAGAAACCGCCCTTCAAGAAATTTACCCTGGTATTTCCTATCAAGACCAGCCATTAATCGACTTCGCACGAAATCTATTCTCATTAACTCAAGTACCATTTCAATTAGATAGCCAAGCGGTGCTGGATGGGCAATTAGATCCCTACGTGACCATTTCGGTAGCGGGTTCTCAAACGAACATCTCTGATTTGCTGACCCAAGCTTTGGAAGCTCACAACCTAGAATGGAATTGGAACACCGATAAAAATATCGTTGTCATTTCCGCCAAAACCTCCGAGCAAATCGAGCCTTACGAAATCGCGCTCGACCCCATACTTGGCATCACACAAGACAATGTTGCAAAACTGATCAACGGAATTCAATTAATCATTGCTCCGGAAACTTGGAACACCAACGGGGGCTCCGCCACGATCAAGTTTTCCGAGTCAAAACTGGAGCTGGAACAAACGCCCGCCATCAGTCAACAAGTTCAGTCTCTAATTGATAAATTGACGATCGCGGCGAAATTAAAAGCGGATCCGCAAAATAAAGCATTGGCTGAATCGTTAACCAGCGTCTTTACCCAGTCGGCGAAGATCCGTGAGTCTGACGGAAAATTCTATTCGTTGCAGCTGCAGCCTATCGCTCAGATTCTTAAGCAGTTGCGGGATGAGGAAGGTGTTACCATCTTGCTAAACTGGAATGAAATGGCGAAGGAAAACTGGAATCCCAATCTACGGGTACCTTGGCTTTCCAAGGAGCGATCTTTTGAAAAGACCCTCCGCGAGCTTACCAACTCAATGGGACTCGCCTACCGATTGGTGAATCAGGATACGCTGGAGATTACCACCAAACAAAAGTATTGGTCGGCCACTCGCTTGGAGATCTATCCTTGCCAGAAACAACTGCAAAAACGGTACACGGGTGATCAGATTATCCAATTCCTCAAAGAAGGGATCGCCGCCGATCTACCGCGTCAATCTTTGACTCAAGTGATCTATTCGCCGGATTACGAGTGCGTGATTGCCGTGTTACCAGACCCACTGCATATTCGCGTTGAGAAAATCCTCGCGCAACTGGCGGACCGTGAATGACTCCGCATGTTCGCCATTAGCGACGTTGAGAATAATGCCGACTACTCCAAGCTTCAAAAGCAGCATCATCTGCCTGAGCCAGTGGGGCAATTAACGAGTTCCGATCGGCAGAGTTGACGGGTTCTCCGTCATCCAAAATGACACGCCCTCCCTTGAGCACCATGCGGGGAAATTCGAACATGCGTCGCTTATCATCAACCGGGGCATAAATCACCAGATCAGCATCCGCCCCAGCCTGCAAATGTCCCTTCTGCCTCAAACCAAGCAATTTCGCGGGCGCTCCACGCGTGATAATGGCAATTTCGGATAACGAATACTCGCGATCAATTTCGTAAAGATCACTGTGTTCACGAACACCGTCATGCAATTTTTCAATTTGCTGTCGACGAAAATCGCGATCCATTAGCAAAGCGATAATTTGCGGGTAGCTTAAAAACGAAGCGCCATTCGGGTGATCGGTGCTAAGGGCCAATTGCCACGGATTCTGAATTTTCAACATCCACTCCAACCCAATGGCCCATTGCAATCCATGAATGCGGTCTCGCCGACGATATTGAATAGGCGAAATTCCGCAGCCACATTCCAATTCGGTATCGTGACTGATCCAAGGCCGACCCGTTACTTTTTGCAGATAGTAACCCAATGCACTGTCGGCGGTCATACTCATGGTTTCGCCGAACATGACCTGCCCAACGTCAACCGAAATATTGGGATGCGTGTTCACATAATCTACGAGTGGATCGACAGCTGATCCAAAACTGGCTTCGTCGTCGGCACCTCGATAGCTATGGAATTGAATATGCGCCAAATGGCAACGCAGCTCTCCAACGGACTTCATCGTATCGAGCGTCGTTTGCCAATTACCCGGTAGACCCAATCGATTACAGTGAACATGAATTGCATGAGGCAGTTCCAGCGATTCATTTGCACGAGCCAAAAACTGGATGATCTGCCTGGGCGTGGCGTTAAATTCCGACAACGGTTGATCCAAAGAATTGATGCCATCTCGGCACCCCGCCTTCCAATCCTCAACGCCACCCGGGTTAACCAATTTAGCTGCCCAGGCTCCGGACTCCTTGATTACAGCATGCAGAAATTGCGTTACCCGGTCCAAATCGCCATCCTCTACCGCCTCGAGCATAAAACGGTGGTTACCAGTCAAGGCAAAAAAGCCCGCGTCGACACAAGGCAACAACTCCAACTCATGCCGTGCTTCCGCAGCGTAAAGCGGCGGTACGGCCGCGTCGAATGCCGTCGTGTAACCTAAACCAGCGTACCGCCAGCCGGTCTCATGCAAATGAGGAACGAAAGGTCGCCGTTCATCCAGCACCCGATCGCCGGGTATAAAATGGGTGCGTGAATTCAACGAACGCGCTGCATTTACCTTGGGCCCCACAAAGTGACTATGCATGTCGATGGCACCCGGCATCACGATCATCCCGGAGGCGTCAAACAACCAATCCGCATGACAACTCTCAGGCACAGGGATTAGCTTGCCATCGCAAATCCAAAGATCACCCGCTCGTGCCTGCGCACTAAAAGGATCGATAAGTGTTCCGTTCTTGATTCTGCCAACAGAAATACTTGAATACCTTACAACTGGAGTGGGAGAGAGGGTTTCACAGACATGCCAAACACAGTCTAACAGTTTTAACAAAATTGAGCCTGCTGTTGGACAAACAGGCCAAGAATATCTCAGATATCAAATCCCTGATCACAGCCAACCAAGCATCCGCAAACAAGGCATTTTTCGGCGTTATGAAATCGCCTCAAAAAAAACCCGCAAGTAATCTCAGCCAACCAAGGCATGCTACCGGGGCTTACGGGGATTGGCAGAAACATTCTCGTCCGCAGCCGGCGCGGGAAGGCGTGCCTCAAGGTCAGCCAGCATATCATCCAACATAGAATAATGCGTTTCGATACGAGCCAAACGATTACGCACCGAGTCACTATCACAGGTGACGGAATCTACGGTGGATTCTGGGGACGCTTGGCGATCGCGATTAGAAAGGGGCTTCCGGCGCACAGGGGCAGTCAACTGAGTTTAAATTTGGTTGGGGAGCCATTATTTTCGCAGGAGCCGCACCAGAAACAAGAGTATTTTTGGCGTCCTTTTCAACTCCCCACAACGCTTTCCAAGCAATCCAAAAGGTGATCCTCAGGTCCTAAACGCAGCGCCGACGTCGGTGTGAACCCTCGAATCTGCCTAAATGACCGTTTTACTTACCCAACCTGCCGCACCAACGATGCGGGGAAGGCCAGCGGGAGCATTCTCGTGCATTGCGAGCAATGCCCGAAACCAGCTCAAATACAACGCGATATGGTCGGAGAACAAAGCCACTTCAGACCATCGTCCCACGCTGGGCCAAGCTGGCGTGGCCAATTAGCCATAGTTCGGTAGGGAGTCCTGTTATAACAAAGGCGTAATGGACCCCGCCCGTGGTGCGATTGCACGGCACGCCTCTCCTCGTGGCTTTTTCACGCTACTGAGCCCTCGCCACGATGGGTTGCGGAAAGATCCCAAGAGGCTGGCGTGAAAACTTAAGCCGCTGCTCAAGAACGCCCCACAAGCTCAAGAGCATTACCAACCGAACCACTTTCCCAACTCAAAAAATGAAGATCTCTTAACTTCTTATTGCGAGCCCGCAGCTGCATGCGAAAACGCAGTGCTTGGCCTACTCATTTGCCGCATGATTTTTCGCCGTGATTTTTCTTTCTCGCCGCTCGGCACAGTTAATTATCCCATCTAATCAAGGTTTATATTCGATAAGAGAGACAGCCTTTGAGTGAAAAAGAGTCGCCCATTGGTATCCCAATCATCCAAGATTTCCATCACGATAGGAGGGACGCTTGATGTGCCACGGGCTGCGAGCAAAACAATACGAACCGCTACAGTCACGGTTGGCACGAAGGTCTGTGAGACTATAATTTCGGGTTACGCAACCGCGTAAGTAACGAGCACACATCCTCAATTTGATACGCGCAAAGATTCGGCATGTTGGCGGCAATGGCTTTTGATCTCAACGAACCTCTCCTCGCCCTGGCGGCAGTCCTCATAGCGGGGATCGTGGGT
>JAAEPL010000426.1 GCA_024232675.1 Planctomycetaceae bacterium | reverse complement strand
GTAAACGCTTCGCACACTCGTGGAGCGATCTCTTACGTGGCATTGCCGGCTAAACACAACGATTTGACGATTGCCGCTTCCGCTTGCTCGTGCTTCAGAGAGGTCGCAACCTCCATGTTATTTCGCCATTCGGGCGCCATACGACGATCAAAAACGGTGACGCCTCGAGTCAACTGTCCTTCTGTTTCGACTTGACCGGCCATCGGTTCGAACTCGAACAACTCGGGCTCCAGCATTGCCAGTATGCCTACCGCGTCATTCAAGTTGATATCTTCCTGTCCCAATTTCTGTCGATAGGCGCGAAACGCGTAAGGCAAAATCTGCCTTAGAAATTCACCCGCACGACAATAGCGTTCGGGTAACTTGTCAATCAAATCCAATCCGAATTTGACTTCCCGAGTGACGTCCAGGGGTACCAGCGTTTTGGTGGTTCGCGAGCAAAAAACTTCTTGGGCGCTCTGGGGATCGAAATAGCAATTAAACTCTGCCGCTTGCGTGATATTACCGCCGGCGCGGATGCTTCCACCCATCATGACGATTCGATCCACCTGCTCGGTAACATAGGGATCACGCCGAAAAGCTCTCGCCAAATTGGTATAAGGGCCTAAGCAAACGACCGTAACGTCACCTGGATTGGCTCGAATGCAATCCACGATCAGTTTATCGGCTGGCATCATGTGTTGAAGTTCTGAAACTTCAAACCCGGTATTGCCTAATCCATCTTCGCCGTACAGGTAAGTTGTGTTGACCGCTGGCGCGTTTTCGGTAGAAGTGGCCGCTCCCAGACGTGGGTGTCGATCGGGATCCAACATGCCCACAATCGCTTGCAAATTGCGTGTCGCCTGATCGGCGGTCACACAGCCTTCGGTTGCGGTCAGGGCCAGAATGTCTAGGCGTTCATCAAATAACGCCATGCACAACGCTACGGCGTCGTCCGTGCCCATATCACAATCGATAATTACCTTCCGTGTCATGCTTGTCGCTCCGGGACGTCAACGAAAAAATGTATCGTCATCAAAAAGTCGCGAGCCCCGCGATCCCGGCGCAATTGTAGGGAAGGCCCATCTTCGACACAACCAATATTGGGGGCCATTATCTGCTACCCGTCCAAAAACCAAATGATTGCTTTAACCGTAGAATTACAGTGTTTTATCGTTGAGCGATTTGCTTTTCCCTGAACCTATTCGCTAAAATCTACCGAATAAGCAAAATGAGGAACGTGTCGTCGCGTTTGACCGCTCAACAGGCATATTTGCACATCGGTTTCAGTGAGCAGAACATGGCAATGAATCGCAGGAGAGTTTTGCAGGCCTCCCTGGCTACGGCCGGTGGATTAGGCTTGGCGCGGTGGGGCTTTGCCAATCCACACGCCCTATGGAAACCGCCACCCCAACCCCGGCACATCCATGCTGGCTTTGACGAATTCACCAGTGACTCGCGAGCTTCCATCGAAAAAGGAACCGCTTGGTTAATTAAGGCACTGAACCCCGATGGAGGCGCCGGCGAAGATATCGGCAGCACCTCGGACGTGGCTTGCACCGGTGTCGTGGGCGTAGCATTGTTATCTCAAGGCCAAACGCCGCTCGAAGGCGTACATCGCAAGCGACAAAAACGACTCGGTGAGTTTTTGGTCAGGCGGGTCGAAACCATGGCCGGTACGGGCGCCCTACAAAAGACCCCGTCCCAAATCGACTTTGACCTTGGCCCTTATGCCACTCACTTCTTTGCCACCATTTGCCTCAGCCAAATGATGGGCGAAACGGCCGGGACCGTCCGCTATATGCGTGCCTTACGCCGCCTAGAGAAATACATCTCGTCAAATCAAAAACAAAATGGTTCTTGGGGCAGCGATGCGTGGGCCCCCTTGTTGGCTACCGCTTGCGGTTGGGTCTCCCTGCGAGCGGCAAATTTCGCTGGTATCAGTGTTTCCGGAACATCGCAAAAAGCGGGCGATTATCTAGTCAAGAACATGCCGCAAATAGGTCGTGTCTGGAGAGGTGATTCCTGGTACCACCGATTGTATGGAACGGCCGCTGGATTACGCGTGCTCTACGCTCAAGGCCGCGATCAGGAGAAAAAAGCTCAAACCGCGTTGGGAGACATCCTAGCCCTCGTCGAAAACAGCAACCGCGCCTTTGGTGGGGCCGGTGGCGAGGAATACCTGACCTTTCACTACCTGACCGAAATGCTCATGCAAAAGGGAGGCGAGGATTGGCAGCGCTGGTACCCCAACGTCCGCGATAAACTGATTCGCGTACAAAATCGCGATGGCAGCTGGACCGGACACCACTGTATCACCAGCCGCACTTTCAGTACGGCTTGTGCCCTGATGACCCTGAGCGCCCCGAATCGGTTCCTGCCAATCTCTCAGGTCTAAGTACGGGTTCCGGGGCTGGCAAATCGGCCAACCCTCACCAGATTGGCGAATATCGATGTTCGGAAGCAAAAATCAAGCATTTTGAGCTACTTAGGCCCCACGGATTCCACTTTTTGCCATTGCTTTTGGCCGTAATTGGAATATAGTTTTCAGCTCAGAAAGCCCCCAAACTATCAAGGAAATAATCATGGCAAAACCAGGACGCAAAACAAAAAAAGCCAATCACGGCAAGCGCCCCGCCAATGCAAAGGCTCGCAAAGCCAAGCGGAAGAAGATTAAAACTCCGTAGGCAATCGCCACAGTTGGAACTATCAGGGCCGGTGCATGGAATTGCATCGGCTTTTGGTTTTATGGTTGCCAGCGAAAGAACCACCCATGGGCCGACGCTCCCTTCCCAAAATTGACCCTTCTGTCTCCATCGAGGACCATTTCACGGAACTCGACGATGTGGAGAGGCCTTGGTCGCCTGACGAATTTTTCGGCAGGTCTGGCCCTCTGGAAATTGAAATCGGCTGTGGCAAGGGTCTGTATTTGCTGAACGCTTCGGGACAACACCCGGAAAAGCGTTACCTGGGAGTTGAGATTTCCCACAAATACGGACAGTTTGCCGCATACCGCCTCGTCTTAAACGAACGGCAAAACGCACAGATTATTCGCGGTGATGCGATGCAATTCATGCACGATTATGTCGGTGACAACACGGCAGCTGCGGTGCACATCTACTTCCCTGATCCCTGGTGGAAAGAACGCCATCGCCGCCGCAGAGTGGTAAACCCCCAAGTGGTCAAAGACATCGAGCGGGTCCTGCAACCTACCGGAACCTTTCATTTCTGGACGGATGTGGAAGAGTACTACCACACAGCCTGCCAAACCATTGTCGAAAATTCCGATTTCCAAGGGCCCCTTGAGGTCCCCGAGCGAGCCGCCGACCACGATATGGATTATCGCACTCACTTCGAGCGTCGCATGCGATTAAACGACCATCCGGTCTACCGTGCACAATTCAAACACCCGGCGGCTGCGGAGCTCCACGACACGACGGCAGAAGGCTAACCGAACTGTCTGCGATGGAGGCCGACTGGCAAGGTATACGGACACCAACAGATTTGCCGGCGTGCCCAGCCCAACCCTTGATGAAAAGCAAAATCGCAGCCGGCCGAACGCTTGTTGCGAAAGGCCTTGGCATCTAAAATTACCCAGCAGACGAGTCGTTGGTACAACCTCGTCCTTCGTCCCATTTTGGCACCCCTTCTTGCCTTTCAACGAGCTTTGCTTGCATGTGTGGAATTGTTGGAATCGTCGGTAAAAACGACGTCAATATGGATCTCTATGATGCGCTAACGGTACTGCAACACCGAGGGCAGGACGCTGCTGGCATCATGACTTGTGACAACCTCCGCATCAATCAACGCAAATCGAATGGACTTGTCCGAGACGTTTTTCGCACCCGAGATATACGCGAACTCAAAGGCCGAGTTGGTTTGGGACATGTGCGTTACCCTACCGCCGGCAGTTCCAGTCCAGCCTTGGCACAGCCCTTTTACGTCAACTCGCCTTTTGGGATCGCCCTAGCCCACAATGGCAACCTGACCAACACCGACTCTCTGGCTCGAGAGATGTTCCAATCGGATCAGCGGCATTTGAATACCGATTCTGATTCGGAACTGTTGCTGAATATCTTTGCTCACGAACTGCACAAGATCTGTGATCTCGTTTTACAGCCCGAGCACATTTTCAAAGCGATCTCAGCATTGCATCGACGCTGCCAAGGCGCTTACGCCGTCACGGCCATGATTGCCGGATACGGGATTGTCGGCTTTCGCGATCCGCACGGTATCCGACCTGTTGTCTACGGCAAGAAGGCCAACGCCGACGGTTTCGATTACATGATTGCTTCGGAAAGCGTCGCTCTAGATGTTTTAGGCTTCGAACTGATCGGCGATATCCAACCGGGAGAGACGGTTTACATCACCAATGACGGAGTCGTTCACAAAAGACAATGTGCCAGCAAAACAGCTCACCGTCCATGTATTTTTGAACACGTTTATTTCGCACGTCCCGATTCGTTGATGGATGGAATCTCCGTTTACAAATCTCGCTTGAGGATGGGAGAAAAACTGGCCAAAAAAATCATGCAGTTAAGGCCCGATCACGATATTGACGTGGTGATTCCTATACCTGATTCGAGTCGCGTTGCTGGGCAGGTCGTAGCATACGATTTGGGCGTAAAGTTTCGTGAAGGCCTTATGAAAAATCGGTATATCGGCCGTACCTTTATCATGCCCGGTCAATCCAAACGAAAAAAATCGGTGCGGCAAAAACTGAATCCGATCCCACTGGAATTCCGCGACAAGAACGTGCTGCTGGTCGA
This sequence comes from Planctomycetaceae bacterium, assembly GCA_024232675.1. GTDB lineage: Bacteria > Planctomycetota > Planctomycetia > Pirellulales > Pirellulaceae > CAJQPP01. The sequence continues at coordinate 255 of JAAEPL010000426.1, read as the reverse complement.
CGATTCCATCGTGCGTGGTACTACCTGCGGTCAAATCATCAAAATGGCCCGCGAAGCAGGCGCTCGCAAAGTTTACTTCGCCTCGGCGGCCCCTCCCGTGAAGCATCCCAATGTTTACGGCATCGATATGCCGGCCGCCCGCGAATTGATCGCCCATGGCCGAACGAATGATGAGATCTGCGAGGCCATTGGAGCAGATTGGCTCGTCTACCAGGATTTAGCGGACCTAAAAGACAGCTTGTCCGAAGGAAATCC
>JAAEPL010000425.1 GCA_024232675.1 Planctomycetaceae bacterium | reverse complement strand
CAGGAGCAGCGCGTTTGCGAGTTTCGCTTTCAGCGATACATACTTTTGAGCAAGTCGAGCATTTCCTGAGTGCGATGCAACGTAATATTTCAAGTAAGGTGACTGGATGAAAATCCTGATGGTCCATGGCTGGGCGTTTGGTCCGTGGATATGGGACGAGATGGCCGATCGTCTTAAAGATTTATTGGAAGACGAAGAAGTGCAGTTCACGCAGCTGGACTTTGGTTTTTTTGGTAAACCGACGCCATTGCCAAAAGGGCATTTTGATCTGGCCATCGGCCATTCATTTGGCTTGTTATGGCTGTTGCAGACCCCCTTGGTGGCCTTCGACCGGCTTATTGCAGTCAACGGATTTACGCGGTTTTCGGCGGATACGGATTTTCAATGCGGCTGGCCACACCGAATCGTTCAGAGAATGCGTAAGCAATTAGCCGTTGACACGGATTTGGTTATCGGAAATTTCATGGAAAAATCCGGTAACACGCGAGATTTTCAGAATTACTCCGATTCTAGTGCAGCTGATATCGTCCAACTGGATTGGGCACTGGAAGCCTTGATAAACTTCGACGGACGAGAACAATGGGAGCAATTTACAGGTCCTTGTCGCGCGATTGCCGGTACTCAGGATCCTATTGTCACCCCCGAACACACACAGCAGTGTTTTGCTGATAGCGATATTCAATGGTTGAAGTCCCCAAGTCATTGTCTGCCAATTCAATTCCCGGAGATATGCGCCGCTTTGGTGCGGGAATTGATCGAAGTGAGTTGACGCCAGATCAACTCGCATGGAAAGGTCGTGTCAGTCAAGCATTTGATCGGGCCTCGGATCGTTACGATCAGTATGCTCACGTCCAACGCCAGGTAGCGAACGGTTTGTCGCATTGGCTCGTTGAGTGTTTACAGGGTGGGTCGACGAAAAACGATTTCGAGGTCGGAAGTGCGCTCGAAATTGGCTGCGGCACAGGTTTTTTCACATCTTTGTTGGTGGAAACGTTTCCTTTGACGCATTGGACGGTTACGGATGTTTCTCCTGCTATGGTGGAGTCGGTCGAAAAGCGATTGACAGGAAACTCCAAATTGAAATTTCAAGTCGCCGATGGCGAGTACCTCGAGTTACCTAAGACTTTTGATTTGATTTGCTCGAATCTTTCATTTCAATGGTTTCATGATTTGCCAGCAGCGTTGCCGCGTCTGATGCAACACTTAAATCCGGGTGGCTGGTTGGTGTTTGCAACATTGGATAGCAATAACTTTTCGAAGGTCTACGCCCGTTATCCATTTCTCAAACCATCGCCTTGCTCAACGGATTCACTGCAAGTTAGCTTGCGAGTGCTGGAAGATGCCAGTAGTATCCAACGGGTTCATCGCGAAACAATTATGCGGTCATTTCCGGACCTGAGGGAGTTTTTGGTTTCCCTGAAACGAATAGGCGCTGGCACGCCGGCGAAGGAATTCAACAGGAGAAAATCTGAATTGTTAGCAGCGCTGCGGCAGTCCCGTGATGCTCAGGTCGATGAAGAAGTTGACTATCGTTTGCTTTTCGTGGCGGCTCAAAAACCGCCTACGGAGCCCTAAAACGGAAGCTGCCAAGCCGTTTGTCCGGAGTAGATTTATGGGCCTGACTTCTGCAAAACTAAAGTGAAACCAATCCGCCTGCGGTGCTTGGTTTGAATCCAATTAAGAGATAAGAAACGTTGAAATTACGATGGGTAATCAAGTAAAAACACCGCCTCAAGCTGATAAGCATCTTTTGCAAATTGATCGGCGACACGTTTGGCATCCGTTTACCAAAGTGGGAGCCAAGGATCCGATCGTGATTGAATCTGGGGAGGGTGCAGTTTTAAGAACCGACGAGGGACGTGAGATTCTCGATTGTATTTCTTCTTGGTGGGTGAATCTTTATGGTCATGGTCATCCCCACGTTGCTAACGCAATTCATGCCCAAGCGCTCAAATTGGAACAAGTGATTTTCGCGGGTTTTACGCACGAACCCGCAGCATTACTGTCGGAGCAGCTGGCCGATGTTCTACCCGGTGATTTGAATCGAGTATTCTTCTCGGACAATGGCTCTACTTCGGTGGAAGTGGCTTTGAAGATGGCCGCCCAATTTTGGCAAAACCAAGGCCAGCAGCGCACCCGGGTTATGGTGTTTGATGGCGGCTATCACGGAGATACGGTGGGAGCGATGTCGGTGGGCGTCAGCAGTGGTTTTTTTGATGTCTGGAAAAAATGGCTAATCGATGTCGATGTGATGCCCTTCCCCGAAACATGGGCGGCGGATCCCGAGCTGGAAGCCAAAGAGGCAAAAGCGTTACAGCGGGTCGATGAGTTTCTGGAACAGCACGCAGAAGAAATTGTCGCCATGATCATGGAGCCCTTGATCCAAGGAGCATCTGGGATGCGAATGTGTCGGCCGGAATTTCTTCGGGCCTTGGTCGAGCGATTACGAAACCACGAGATAATCGTCATTTTTGACGAAGTCATGACGGGTTTTGGGCGTACAGGTCAACGTTTCGCTTGCCAAACCGCAGACATTACCCCTGATATCATCTGCCTTTCCAAAGGGCTCACCGGCGGTTTCATGCCCATGAGCGTGACCGTTGCCAGCGACCGAATATACGATGCTTTTGAAACGAATGACGCATCTTCGATGTTCTGTCACGGCCACTCGTATACAGCCAACCCGTTGGGTTGTGCAGCGGCACTAGCCTCATTGGATCTGTTAAAAAGTTCAGAAACCGATCATAATTGGCGTCGGATCGAAGCGGCCCATCGAAAGGGCCTGCAGCGATTAAGTGAATTTCCCTTGGCGACACGACAACGTATCAGAGGAACCATTGCGGCCGTCAACGTGGCAGTGGATGACACGGGCTACCAATCGCATGTCGCCGATCAACTGAAGTCTTTTTTCTGGAACCCTGAAGGCGATAGAGATAGCTTCTTAATACGACCCTTGGGCAATGTGATTTATCTCATGCCACCTTATTGCATGACCGATGAACAATTGGACCGAGCTTGGCAAGCCATTTTTGAAGCCTTTCAATTACTAGCGAAATAATATGAGCACACTACACGAATCCCCCCAGACGCAAAGCATTCGTAATGACTGGACACGTGAAGAGGTTTCCCGGTTATTTGATTTGTCTTTGATGGATTTGGTACACCAAGCCCAAGCAGTTCACCGGCAACATTTTGATCCCAACGAAGTTCAGTTGTCGACTTTATTGAACATCAAGCAGGGCGGTTGCAGTGAAGACTGTAAGTATTGCTCGCAGTCGGCACGCTACCAGACCGGCATCGATAATGAAAAGCTCATGGATAAAGACCGTGTGCTGCAGTTTGCTCGCCAAGCTAAGGCAAATGGTTCCGGGCGTTTCTGTATGGGTGCCGCCTGGCGGAATGTCAAAAACCGCAACATGGATGAGTTGGTGGAAATTGTGCAGGCCGTCAAAGATTTGGGAATGGAAACGTGCATGACTTTGGGCATGTTGAGCTCAGAACAGGCACAACAGTTGGCGGATGCAGGCCTTGATTATTACAACCATAACATTGACACCTCACGCGAGTTTTATCCCGAAGTCGTAACGACCCGTTCTTATGATGATCGACTCGATACTTTGGAGAATGTGCGTTCAGCTGGCATGCATGTTTGTTGTGGCGGCATTATCGGGATGGGTGAGTCGCGGGAAGATCGAGGTGGATTGTTGCATACCTTGGCGACCTTGCCGGCGCACCCCGGATCGGTGCCGATCAATATGCTGGTGCCCGTAGCGGGTACACCGATGGGCGATCGTGAAATGATCGACCCACTCGAATTGGTACGAACCATCGCTGTGGCCCGAATCTTGATGCCAGCCTCTTATGTCCGTTTATCGGCGGGTCGACGGTCGATCGGTGAGACAGGCCAGGCTTTGTGTTTTCTAGCGGGTGCGAATTCGATTTTCTACGGTGATAAGCTGCTGACGACCCCCAATCCTGAGGAGACGTCGGATATGGCACTGCTGGAAAAGTTAGGGATGAAAACAACCGGAGAACCAGTCGCTAGTCAGGAAGCGAGTTGTGAGTCAGGTTCGTGCGGTTGCGGTTAGTCGATTGATGCCGTCAGCTTTGGCATCTGTCAAAATATTCGACCGCCACGACCGCTACGAAT
>JAAEPL010000424.1 GCA_024232675.1 Planctomycetaceae bacterium | reverse complement strand
TAGGCCTAGCGGGTTATTCTCGGCAATCTATTGGCTAGGCGTTTTGATGCTTGGGCCCGCCAACCCTTTGGAATGATCGTTGACGAAAATCGCCAACTGATTCAAGCCCTCTTGCATGGCTACCTGCGTGGCAACACCATGTCTCAGGGCACGCTTCAATTGTTGGCTTGTGCCAACCCCCAAGGCATCAGCAACCCCCATGACTTGCTTGACCTGTGGGTCCTCCAACAGTGCTTTCACATCCGCCTCTGATTGCTTATTCGCATCCGCGCTGCCCACAAACTCTTTGAACTTCTGCCACTTGCCCCTCTCGTCTTTGGCGATCAACATCACTTGGACTTCAACACGATCCGAAAGTGGGTTTTGGTTGAGTTGCGTAATCGAAAAACAAAGCAAACCCTCTTTCTCTGCAATATCAATCTGCTTCTTCCAAGAATCTTTGGCTAGGGAGCGGACATTGTTCTGTTTGCCGCGATTCGTAAATTCTGGCAAACCCAACTCTTCCCCAATCTGCTGGATAGAACCGACTCCTCCCATTTGCCCCATCACCATTTCCATCATGGCTTTCATGCCAGGTTTTTCTCCGCGGCGAAAAAAAGAGTTACCGGTCCCCTGAAATTCCAAAGAGGGCATCATTGAAAATTCCACCAAGGCTTTGCGGAAAGCCCATTCGCGATCCGTTTGAGACGGGGATATGACATCGCCTGAAAAATCAATTTTTGAATTCTGCCAGTCAATATTTTTTTGTTCCAATTCTTTGACTAGATCTTGCGCTGGCCTCACCGCCACGTTGGGAAGATCATGTTTCCAACTGACTAACGCCACCTTTCGCTGTTGCGGACTTTGCTGCACAACCCTTCGAATTTCTGTTTGAGGTAATTTCAAAAAGGCAAAACGTACCGCGTGAGGATCCTTTGAATCTCCTTTTTGCAACGCCAATTTCTTTTCATCCTCTAAAAACATCTTCAGATCGACCTCATCCTTTCGCTCGGCAATCCACTGATCAATGCGGCGGATCAAATCAGCGTTTGCTTTTTCCGCCGTGTCGCCCTCCGTTTTCGCTAAACGCTCGTAGATATCCGGATGATTGGCCTTGAGCCAGGCTCGCTCAATGACCAAGGTCACTTCGTCTTGGGTCACTTGATCAATGATCCCATACAAAGTGGACTTATTTTCCAGAAATACCACATCGGTAGCCAACGCTGTGGGAGCCCCTTTGTGTCGATTCTGGGCCTCCAGATTAAGCTCGAGGCCAATCAATAATAACCAGGTAAGCCATGCGACTAATCGAGGCCTAAGTAGAGGTGAATTACGGTTCGTGTCGAATCGCTTTGTCATCATCAATGCCTCCTGTATCGGTCAAAAAAGAGCCTAGCTAATTCGATAGGATGCCTTCTGTTGCTTCCAATCTTCGTGCGAGATATCCATCCACAACTCATCATCGACCTGTAAACCATCTGCCACTCGATTGATATAGTTAAAATAACTAATCACTTGGACTCCCAGTGAAATCTGTGCGTCGCTGTACCCCACGTTGCGGAGTTCCTGAATATCCGACTCCTCCATCACCTGGGGTGTCAAAGTTAGTTTCACTGCATATGCACAAAACGCCATTTGAGCAGCTGTAAGATTGGCGAGTCGGTAATCAAAGATTAAGTGCTTCGCCGATTCCGGATCGTTGGACTCCACACCGAAGTCACGAGCGTGTGAGAGCGTTCAGTAATAACAATCATTAACATTAGAAACGACAG
>JAAEPL010000423.1 GCA_024232675.1 Planctomycetaceae bacterium | reverse complement strand
GCCTTTCTAGTCGGCAGAAAATGGAACCGTCATTACCATGCCCGTGCGTTTCCGCTTGGGAGTCTCTTTCAACCAGTCAGCGAAGTCTGGAGCCATTGGCACCGTCTCGGTCTTTCCGTTCTTTTGGAGGCTGCCATGGAATCGCAGCATCGGGTATTTGCCAGATAGGTCGGCAAGTATCAGCGACTTGTTATCCCACGATAGTGACTGGGATTCGCCCACTCTCAATCCGCTTAGATAGAGTCTCCTAATGAGTCTCTGATAAGCCTCAGCAGCCTTAGAATCGCTTATGACGGTCGGCACTGTGTCAATCATCATCTGAACCTCAGCAGCGGTCAACGCTCGCTGAAGCCGTTCGCAATCGGCTACAAATGCGAATGGGTTTTTTTCATCACATCGTTGCGCCGCTCCTGTTGGTTCAATTGAACCCCCGCTTAAATGTTGCACTCGACGAGCTTCGCCCAATTGCAGCAATCCAAAATATCCGGTGCCCGGTCTTGTTTGCATCAGGCGATTGTGATGAACACACAACGATCAGTGAGACGAAACGTATGTTTGACGCCGCGAATGAACCGAAAGCGCTTGTCGTATTTAATGGAGCTGGACATGTTGATCTACTTGCTCACGACCCATCCAAATACGAAAAAGAAATCGTCGAATATATGAACCAGATCATTGGAACGCGTATTCGCGGGGTCGAGTAGATCACTTAACAGTATGATGCATGGGAAGCTGGACCTGCGCGTGTCTTTGGAAACGGAGAATCGCTGGTTCGGGTCGGTGCTCACTGCCGTTACACAGCCTCTTCCATGACTTATATTCAGGTCGCTCTGGCATCAGTTCCACCCGATATTGGTTGATTGCGTCCGTTCCACGCGGTTGTTGGGTAAGTGTAAATCGTCAAACTGAGCTCAATAAATGGCTCGTCGAACCCAGCTGTCTGTATATGATGGCTTGGACTGAAGCTGAGCAGGAGGTTGACGGGTGGCTAGGCAATACTCATCTCGTGCAAGTTGAGGCTAACCATCCGATACACCAGAGCGATCGAACAGGCAGGATTTTGATGGCGAGTGTTAATCCGCCTCCCCGGGCATTGTAAACTCTTTATGGCTTAGTTATGGCATTCGAACCGACCGATGACTCATATGTTCGCGGCTACTGGTATCATCGCCCCGCTGAGTCTTTTCCGCCTCCACCTCACTTCGAAATCTCTTCTTCATTTTCGGATCGAACCCTGTGCTTGGCGGGGGTGCCCGGCTGTCCACCGATATCGAAATACAAGGAACGCAAAATCATTGCTGGTTGGGCTGAGATTTTGCCGTCGTTAGCGTCGGTGGAGATGCTTTGGGTCGCACCCAAGGTAAGTCAGCGACTATTCGATGCCATCGGCGTGATGCCTAACCTAGTCGGACTTCATATCGAACATTCCAGTATCAAGACTATCGTCTCAAACTCGTTTTCAAACCTCCGCTTTCTTCATCTTGGAAGTTCTCCGGGCTTGCTAGATTTAGAAGGCCTTGCCCAGTGCACGTCTTTAGAATGGCTTGAAACGGAAAACCTGAAACGCATCACTGACTTTTCTTTGCTTTCCCGACTCACGTCTCTCGTTGGATTAGGTATCAATGGTGGCATGTGGACCACGCAGCGAATTGACTCACTCGCGCCGTTGGAGGCCTTGCAACAACTGCGATTCCTGTCGATCACTAACGCACGGGTAACTGACCAAAGCTTGCGGTCGCTGCACAACCTCGAGCACCTTCAGACGCTTCAGCGTGCGTTGTGGTGGCCGGATTCGGAAATCAGGGATTTGCTCGAAGCAAATCCGCGGCTTGCAACCCCTACATGAAAAAGAAATGCTGCGAAGTGGTGAAGTCAGAGACTTCCAAATGGAAGCTCACCTGTCGCCGTCCGGTGAGCGGCGGCGTTTTACGCCCAGGATGACATGTCAGAACCTCCAACATATCTCAAAGGTCTTTGCATAGACGAAAAATTGCTGGTTCGACGAGCGGGCCGCTCCGCGATTGAAAGCCGGGTGTCGAGACGCAAATCTTCAAGCTGAATAAGCAGGGAGACTTTGATTTCAGTTGGATACTCGAGTAGCAGGTGCACTTGAAAAAAATGCGTAATGCCACCCCACCCAGGGAAATTTTAAGTTCCAAGGGTTGCATAATTATGCACTGGCTAACGTTTTGAAGTCCTGTTTTGGACCAAAGAACTCGTAATGGATCCGGGCTGGCTCAACGTCCAATTCATCGAGAATCGTAAGCATTTGATGCATGAATTCGGTAGGTCCACAGACGTAAAAATTAGCGCTCTGGTAAGGCGTCTTGTCACGCAAAACATCGGCAGTCACATATCCCACAGAGTCGCATTTTCCGTCTTCAAGATCGGCTGCGAGGGGGTCGTCGTAAACGAACAGTGTGTTCACGAAATCTTTGTCGGAGATCATTTTGCAGACCTCGTTGTCAAATGCGTGCACAGCGCTATTTCTGGAGGCGTGAATAAAGTAGATCGGTGCCAATACCGCCTGATCGACCAACGTTTTCGCCATCGACAATAGCGGGGTGATACCCACGCCGCCAGCCAAAAAAACAACGGGTTGGTCATTTAGCTTCGCCGGATCAAGCGTGAATTCGCCACACGGAGCGCCGACGGATAGCGTACCTCCCACCTGGACTTCGTCGTGAAGGTAGCTTGAGATCATTCCGTTGGGAGCGTTGGGAGTCTTTCCCAATTCTTTCTTTACACTGATACGGAAATAATCTTGGTTGGGGCTATCGGAAAGGCTGTAATTTCTCGGTGTGGAAGACAGGTTGGGGTCATCAACCTGAATAGTGATGTATTGACCGGGCTTGAAATTGGGTAAGGGTTGAGAATCTTTGGGCTGAAGATAGAACGAAGTGATTTCTTGACTCTCTTCCTCCTTGCGCCAGACAATGAATTTTCGGTAGCCTAACCAACCACCCGTCATGGCTCGGTGCTGTTGATAGATTTCCGTTTCTCGGTTGATGCAAACGTTTGCCAAGAATTCGTACGCTTCTGCCACAGCATTAATGATTTCGTCGGTGGCAGCGTCTCCCATCACGTCCTTGATCGCAATAAGCAAGTACTTTCCAACAATCGGATAATGTTCTGGTTGAATATTAAGTGAGCAGTGCTTTTGAGCAATTAATTCAACGGTCGGCCCTAGCACTCCAAGGTTTTCAATGTTTGCAAAGTAGGCGCATACTGCTTCGGCAAGTGCTTTCGGTTGCTGACCCGACTCTTGATGAGCCATGTTGAAAAAGGTTTTTACCTGTGGGTCTCCTTCAAACATGATTTGATAGAAACGCCGCGTGATCGTCTCTGCATTGGCAGCGACTAAAGGTGTAATGGTTTTGATAATGCTAATGGTGTTTTCGCTGAGCATGACTTGCCTTTTATTAAATGCCGGTCTTTTTCAAGTTACAGTACACATAGAGATTTGGTTTGTGAGTGCCAGTCTTTAACCATGTTGAGGAGATGTATTCGGGTGCTTGAGGTCTTTTCAAACTTCGTTTTACTGAAATCGCTGATCTCAACCGCCTGAGCGTATGCTGGGTGCTGTTCGAGAGCGAACGCCTTGGGAAGGGGCGCCTCAAGTCGCACTCAAGCTGCTTGTTTGGTGGTTGTTTATCGACGCTGTCAATTGCTTAACGGTGCTTTCGTAATCAAGGTCCTTTTCCCTGCAGGCTTTTTGCAAGGAATCAAAACCGCCCACGCATACATC
>JAAEPL010000422.1 GCA_024232675.1 Planctomycetaceae bacterium | reverse complement strand
CCGCAGTTGATTCAGCTTTTCAAAACCATCCACTTGTTCGGGTGGCAGACCCAGTGACTTCTCTGCTTCGCCGACGCGTTTCCGATAATTCTTGATTGAATCAGCCAGCTCTTTAATTTTATCCTGACGCTGTTTCGCCAATTCAGGGGTAATCCCAACCTCCTTGCGGATTTTCTGCATGGCTTTGTCGACATCCTTGCCCAGAGCTCGAATCTGCTTTTTCTGATCGGTGGTCAGTTCCGCCGTCCCTAATCGTTTGATCGCGAAAGACGCCGAGGGACTTCCCTTCGCCTTACCTTTACTCTTGGGAGTAGTCCCTTCCTGAGCCACGCAGGGCGTCGTGAGCAACAAGGCAGCGAACAGCATACAAATCGAGGGTTTGAGTAACATCATTTTTCCTTACAGTAATTGACACCAACGGTCGTTAAGCCGGTTTCTAAATTTTTAAGTGCATGGTCATCAAAGTTAGGCTTTTTAATCCTGGTACTTTGCAACCACTAATTTTTCTGTTTTAACTTTGCGCGGTACCAGTTGGCTTGGCGGCCATGAGCGTCGATCTCGGTTTGTCGACCGGCATCTCCCTGTTGAACCATCCAACGGTCCAATTCTCGCGCTAGTGTTTCATGCGTGGTTGCCAGTTGCGGTTGATCGATCAGATTGATCTGGCAATAGGGATCCGCAATGACGTCGTAAAGTTCTTCAGCAGGGCGTTTGAGAAAACGATTAGCGCGTTCTCGTTCCGTGGGATCAGCATCTCGGGTTTTCTCAACGACCGATCGTGAGGTGGGAATACTGAACTCGTTTTCGGGAAACAGATTGCGAATGTAACGATAACGAGGCCCAACGACCGATCGCACTCCGTAGGGAGCTTGATAACCATTAACACCACGCGTGGTTTGGAGGCTAAAGGCAAAATCACTGTGGCTGGTTGTCTCTCCCTTGAGTAAAGCCAAGAAAGACTGGCCTTCGATTTCTTTGGGGATATTTGATCCAGCCGCGTCCAGCAGGGTCGGCACGACATCGGTGTATTCAACAATTGCGTCGGATTGGCTGCCGGCTTCAATGACGCCTGGCCAGGATACGACCATGCCGCTGGCCACCCCAATTTCGTAACAGGTCCATTTGCCAAAGGGAAAGCCGCTGCCCTGCTCGGTTGCTACCATCACGATCGTGTTTTCGCGAAGGTTCAGTTGATCCAGCATCGACATGATCTCGCCAACCTGGCCATCGAAGTAAGTGATCTCGGCCAGGTACCGGGCGTATTCATCTCTCTGATGCGAGAATTGTTGCGGACTGAATTTTGCGTTTTGATAGGGCTCTGCGTCCCCTTTGGTGTAAGGTCCGTGCGGTTCGTTGGAGCAAAGAAAAAGGCAGAAAGGTGAGGCGTCCTTGGCCGACTCTTGCATTAACTGAAAAACGTTGGGGTACCGCCAGCCATCCACGACGGGAACATCCTGATCAGGTGGATCAGCGAACTCCTTCATGTATTCAAATGGAAATACCGATCGCGGCGAGATATGAGTTTTTCCTGCCAGCGTTACGCGATACCCGTCTTTTTTCAGGTAATGGGCAATGCTTTTAACGTTGGCATAGGCCTTGGCGTGGTTCGGGTGAGCGCCATTTTTGACGGGATAAATGCCGGTGTATAAAGCATGTCGGGTGGGCGAGCACATGGGGGCTGCCTGGTAGCAGCGATTGAATGTCATCCCCTCTTTAGCCAACTGGTTTAGGTGAGGCGTGCGTGCCGGCCCCCCATAAAGTTCGAGGTCGCGATAGCTGCAGTCATCGGCCAAGATGAAAACAAAATTGGGTTGCGCCGAAACCGTGGCGGTACTGCTCCATCCGCAAAAAACAAAGATGGCGAGGAACGCATATGCCAGTCGTGTCGAGGATTTGCCAAAGGGCTTTAAAGGAAAGCAGGTCATGAGGTCGTTCTGGTTTCGTTCAATCAGTTGGGAGTGTGCCGTGTTACTGAAAGGCGTGGCGATCCATTCGTGGTGCACGCCAATGGTACTGCGCAACCGCCGGTATTGCCAATGTTTCGGTAGAAATCACCTGCACTATCAACCAGCGGCAGCGATCTTACGCAGGTAGATAATCATTTGCCCTTTGCCATTCGGCGTTGGTTTCACCTGCGCCTCGATTTTCACATCCTTGTCGATATAGGGGCTCGCCTTTTCGTGTTGTGCCTTGATCACCCAAAACCGTTTTTTCTCGGGCGTGATGAAAATAATGTTCTCCTCGTTTTCACCTCGTCTAACGAACTTCCCCTGGAGTTCTAAACTAGCCGGTTGGCCGTCGTTGGAACTTTGGCTAGGCGTGTCGTTTTGACTGGGCATAGCGGCTTGGCCGGTCTGCTTCTCAAAAACAAAAGTACGCACCGACTTGGGCGGCAAGCTGTCACTGGGATTGACGGATTCGCAATCGCGATTCGCATCGGTTTGCCAAGCTTGGGTGGAACCAAAACCTGTTGGCGGACTTAGGCGAACGGGTCTTGCAGCATCCGTATCATTGACGACCACAGCCACCAGTTGGTTTTGATCGGGACTGCGGTACGCGGAGACTTGTAGGTCTTTGGCGACGGGCATCTCAATACGTTGAAAACCCGGGCGAATGAAACCGGAATACTGTCGGAATACGTGGTATTTTTTTGTTTTTTCCAGCATGGTTTGGTATCCACTACTGTCTTTTTCTTGAACCAGAACCAATCCCTCATCGCGGTGTTTTTGGCGTGTGTTGGGATCCGTAACATTCTCGGGTGCCAGACTGTAAACCAATCCCCACCAGAGGAATGCATTGGCGTTTGCATTGACTAAGGTCATATGGATATAGCGGGCCACTTTGATCGCTTTATCGTGCTCCGTGAGATCCGGTGTCCAACCGTATGTATGCCATTGCGCGCCGTTCCATTGAGCTCCCGTCGTTTCGGTCATCCAAAGTCGTTTGTTAGGAATGAATTGTTCACGCATCATGCCCAATTGGGTTGTGCTGTCGATCAATGTTTGGAGCGTTCCCGGCTGGCCATCGGGGTAGCTGTCATACATGTGGTAGGCAGCAATATCGACCGCGGGGCTTTGCAGGGTGGCCATGAAATTTTGAATTTCTGATGCGCCCGGGCCAATGAATGCGAGATCGGGCGCGGCAATTTCGATCTGTCCAAGGCCTGCTTGTTTTAAGCGGGGTTTTAATTTTTGTTCAATGAATGTGCGTAATTCTTGTGGGTCCCAACGACAAGTCTGGGTGCCCGGATGCGACCAGTTGGATTCGTTTTGCACGCCAATCACGGGCACGTTAATGCCCCACTCACGGTACTGTTGGATCCGTCGAACCATCTCGTCTGCCCACTCGTCTTGGCGATACGGTTTCAAGGCAAACTGCTCGGAACCATTGATCTTCTTAACATCCAACCAATATTCTGTTTCCGGATGTTCGCTGGATCGCGGTTGCCAAAATGTTAACAGCACCTGCAGGTCCGGGTTCAGTTTCATCGCCCGTTGCAGAATGTCGCGGTTGTAGTCGGTACGTCCATTTTTTGAGACTTCGCCCTGGGCACGGATGATGGCCACGTCGAGGCCTTGCACGGCGGCCTGCAATGCTTCGTCGTCTGCCTGCGTTCCCCAAAAAGCGATCGATCCTCCGAACCCTTCGATGGTTTGTCGTAGGTTTCCGGCCCGTGTGTTGATGGCTAGATTGGTTTTATTGGTGGCCGGACTTACCGTCTCTTTGACGGGTGCGGTTTGTGTCACCAGAGGCTTGTTGGATTGCGCGTCCCGAATTCGTATTTCCAAACGCTCAGCGGCTCGTGTCGCTATTTCCCGATACGCTGGATCGTCTAACACGTTGGTTTCCTCGCCCGGATCGGCTTTCAAATCAGTCAGCACCCGCGCTGTCGTCGCGCCATCTTGATTTCGCCACTCGGTGTACCGGAAATCACCCAGTCGCAAACTGTGCCCGAGTAGTTTTCCGGCAGGGTATGAGCTGTAAGCATCCATGCGATGCCCGGCTTGGGGATCTGTCAGAATGGAATGGAAGCTCTTTCCTTGGCAATGGGCGGGGGTGGGAATACCGGTTAGCTCACATAAGGTGGGGTAAAGATCGATCAACTCCACCAGTCGAGACGTCGATTGCCCCATGACCAAACGTGGATCATGGATGATTAAAGGGGTGCGTGTGTCACACTCAAAGTTGGTGTGCTTGACCCAACTTGAGTGATCACCCAGTTTCCAACCATGGTCACCCCACAACACAACGATGGTGTCATCGGCTAAACCGGCTTGTTCCAGACCAGCCATGATGCGACCGACACAGGCATCCGCGTAACTGGTCGCTGCGGCGTAACCGTGGAGCAACCGCCGATTCAAGTCGTCGGAGAAATCTCGCGGCGAGCTCCCCTCGAAATCACTGTATTTGTGCATTTCATGGGCCATCAAGTTGGCCGCGTGTCGTGGGTATCCAGGCGGAATCGACGCGTTGGCCGGCATCGAAAAATCATTGCGGTCGTAGAGATCCCAATATTTTTGCGGGGCCACAAATGGCAAGTGAGGTTTGGCGAGGCCGACTGCCAAAAAGAAAGGCTTCTCATTTTGTTGACCAAGGCCCTGCAGAATTTCCACCGTCTTGGCAGCACGCTTCCCATCCACATAGGTGTCGTCGTGCACATCTGCGGATTCGGTCAGGGGGCCCTTAGCCGGATCCTTGGAATTTCCAACGTCACCTTTTTCCAGGGCCTCGCGAAGGATCTCGATGTTTTCAGGGCTGGCGTAGTGAGGCGCTGAAACGTTGAGCCAGCGATTCCAATTTTGTCGGTCCACACCGGCGCCACTGTGTCCGTGATAAATTTTTCCCAAGCCAATGGTGTTGTATCCCTGTTGGCCAAAATGCTGATTCATCGTTAACAAATCAGGATGCCGGTCCCGCCAACCGGAGACATGGAAGGTCTGCTCTTGAGTCATCGTGGGATAGAGTCCGCACATCAACGATAAACGCGAGGCTCCGCAGACGGCTTGCTGGCAATATGCGCGATCAAAGCGAGTACCACTACGAGCTAATTTATCAATGTTGGGCGTGATCGTCTTTGTGCCGTAGGTACCTAGTTCCGGACGCAAGTCATCAATTGCGATGAACAAAACATTGGGGCGTTTACCGGGTGCCAGTGAAGGCTTGAGCGCTTTGGTTGGAGCGATTGTGGTTGGGTTCGGTACCCCCGAGTGAGGCAGACTGGCGGCAGGCACTCCTGAATGCGCTGGAGGGGAGGTGGGTACCCCCGAGTGAGGTAGGCTGGCAGTGGGCACGCCTGAATGCGCTCGGCTGGCAACGGGTACGCCCGAATGCGGCACGCCGGAGTGTGCCAGCTTTTTCTTGCTCTGAGCGTCTAGAGGTAGTGTTACGGCCTTGGTGATCAGGTTGACCGGTTCGCCCAACTCCGCAGAGGAAGTCCCTACGCGGACGACGTATTTGCCATCCGGGAGAACCCGTTGCAATGAGGTGTCATGGAAATGTAAATCGTCCGCATGCAGGGGGATCGAGACGCTTTGAGTTTCCCCGGGTTGCAACGCAATGCGCGCGAAACCTTTCAATTCCAGTTGGGGTCGAGCTAGAGAAAACGACTCGCCTGAGACATATAGCTGGGCAATTTCTGTCCCCTGCCGCTGTCCCGTGTTAGTAATTTCGAAGTCGACATTGACGGTCTCGCCTGCGCGGATTTGATTTCCGGAAACTCGGGCGTCACCATAAGCGAAAGTTGTATAGCTCAAACCATGGCCGAAGGGATACACGACGCTACGCGGGGAATCGACGTAATCGAAAACCTGAGCACTCCCATTCTGACTGTAATGCACGGGCAGATGTCCCACACTGCGTGGCCAGCTGAGTGTGAGTTTGCCGGTGGGGTTGGTTTTCCCAAAAATGATTTCGGCTGCCGCCGTACCGGTTTCCTGGCCGGCATAATGAGCCGTCATGATGGCTGGGATTTGATCGCCCAAGGCATGCAACGTGACCGGTTTGCTGTTGTTCAAAAACAATACGACGGGTTTGCCGGTGGCCAGAACCGCATCGGCCAGCACTTTT
>JAAEPL010000421.1 GCA_024232675.1 Planctomycetaceae bacterium | reverse complement strand
GGGATTTACCGGTGGCATTGTTGGTTTCGGAAAATGGTCGACGATTGTAATCCCCAGACGATGGCTGGCGTTCGAGGCCGAGCGGCTGGCAACCGCCATCGCTAGACGTGCTCTAGCGATTCAGTCGGGCAGCTACACGACGGGCATTATCGCCTCATTAGTTTTTAATCTAGTAGGTTTTGCGCTCAGTATGGCGGCAGGTTCGGGAGAGGTTGGGTCATTGATCTGGCTGCTTACGTCGATGTGTTGGTTCACGATTTGGTCTTTTATCGGCCTTCTCTTGTTGCCCACGATCAGCCGTAATGCTTCGTTGAAAATCGACCGGCGACTAGTCTCCCAAGGAGTCTCGCAACAGCTGATCATTGCTGGCGCTAATGAGTTAGACCAACTGCAAGATGGCGAACCTTCACGCACAGCGATTATCGAGGCGGTCTTTCATCCGATCCCCAGTGTCGAAAAACGATTCGCCCAAGAGCGAGTTTCCGGCCTTGCTGCCTGGCACATGGCTAGGACTACGTTATTCCTTTCATGGGCATGCTTGGGGACGTTAAATCGAGCGGTGCACTGCAACATCGGCCGCCCGGAACTGTGGAAGATGTTGCCCAGTGATTGATGGGCGGGAGTGAAGCGGGATGCACGGGCGGCAAAAACGAGGCTCGAAAAAAAACAAGCAGGATCGCGTATCGTGCTCCGTATGCGGAGCTACAAATGCCGGGCATCTCATTCGCATCTTCAGTAAATTAATGCCCCTGTGTGCTTCCTGCATTCACCTGAGTGAGGAAGAGGTTGACTATCTATCCGCCGTCGCAGAAATGCGGAGATGCCGTACTTGGGACGGTTTCGTACCCCGCAAGAAACGTAAAACGCTCGATAAGATGTTGCATCATCGAAATTCCGCCGTGGTTGAACTAGCTGCTGAAATCTCCAACGAAGATCAACGGCGCTGCCGCCTATCCAAAGCAAGTAAAGAACGAAATCCCGAGTTTGCCAACATGGAATTGGAATTTCAAAATTGGTGGGAGGGACGACCCGAAAGACTGAGTCGGCAGAGCGAGGAAGTATTGGAAGAATTCGTCTACTAGCAGAGCCTATTCGTTGTTACGTTTCCTGATAGCCACGAGAACCAGAGAACGCCTTTATGGTGGGCAAACCTCTTCCGCATCTTTAGCAAAACGGATGGCTTTTTTGTAGTAACAAAGAGTAAGATCGATAGGGAGCGGAAGAAGAGTAGATTGAACTCTCAAATTTCGGAGGTCAACAAAATGGCTATCAGTATTCAACAGCCCTCCCTGTCAGAACAGCGGATCATTGCTGTCGAAATTACGGGGCAAGTGACCGCCGGGGATATGAAAGTTTTGATCGACGAATTGCAGAAGTTGGTCAATCAAAATGAGCGAGCATTGTTGTTAGTCGATATGCAACATTATGAAGGATTTGAATTCGGAGTGGTCACAGAGAAATTCAAGCATATGGGCTTGTTGTGGAAATCGATAGAGAAGTACGCCATTGTGGGTGCTGCTCATTGGATGGAAGTTTGGGTGAAAATGGTTAATCCGCTAACCCCCATGCAGATGCGAGCTTTCGAGGCTGGTGAAACCAAAGCAGCATGGCAGTGGCTGCGAGCGTCAGTAGCGCCAGAAAGTCAGACGCCTTAAGACCCGGAAAAATTTTGGAGACGAGTCACGCGGCGGTCCGCCCAAATAACCAACTTATGGATGGAAGTGAGGTCGGGCTGCGGGGCTGGTAAACCAAATCAGCCTAAACACCGTTGGTATTTGAAAAATTTACAGGAACTGATCCATGTACAAACAATCGCTTTGGTTTCCCTTCCTTGCAATATTAGTCTTCATCGGGTGTGGTGAACCGATTAGCGAG
>JAAEPL010000420.1 GCA_024232675.1 Planctomycetaceae bacterium | reverse complement strand
CCCGGTTCCAAACAAACAAGATCGTCGTATTCAGAATAACAACGCGATATTAAATCAATCACACCTTGGCTATCCTGATTGTGGGCGATTCGAATCATACGATGGTCTTCCAAGTGAAATACTTTGAGAGGCGTAACGAATACTTTCGCGAGATCTTAAAAAATCCGGAAGCGGTTGTCATCCTCGTCCATATATTTTCAACCTAAAAACAAAGAGCCTAAATTGAATATTGCAGTTACTGGTGCCACCGGTTTTATAGGTCGCTACATCCTTCGACAAATCAACCAACCGACGCATTCTTTAAAGGCCTGGAAACGCAAAGAGAGCAGACTGGACGGAGTGGAAGATATTCCAGTGCAGTGGATTTCGGGCGGATTGGATGATACCGACTCCATGCAGGCGTTAGTAAAGGACTGCGATGCGGTCGTGCATGCCGCGCATTGGAAACCGGGACATCTTTTTCAGGGTGGCGAAGGTAATGTCGGGAAATTCGCCGAAATGAATATTCTGGGCACCCTGAATTTAGTCCGTGCCGCCATGGATGCAGGCGTGCAACGATTTGTTTTCCTTTCCACCTGTGCCGTGTATGACCGCATCCTCACCGACCGCCCTCTGGACGAGAGTCACCCGTTATGGCCACGGTCTCATTACGGGGCCACAAAAGCAGCCATCGAAAAATTCACTCACAGCTACGCGCGGAACGAAGGGTTTAATATTTGCTCGCTCCGACCCTGTGGCGTTTATGGCCAAGCTCATCTCGCTGAATTCAGTAAGTTCTTTGAGCTTGTAAAGCAAGTCTCTGAGGGGGGCACTGTAAATGTAAGCAAGGGCGGCAAGGAAGTTCACGCTGCGGATGTCGCCACAGCCATTGATATTCTTCTACAGGCTGATCACGTCGCGGGAGAGGCATTCAATTGTTACGACCGATATATCTCGGAGTACGAGGTCGCTCATCTGGCTCGTGAGCTATCCGCTTCCGATGCCATTATCCATGGCGAACCTAAACAACCCGTCCATCAAATAGCAACCGAAAAAATCGAAGCCTTAGGCATGCAGTTTGGCGGTCGCCCATTACTGAGGCGTACCATCGAACAGCTCATCGAATCCGCGCAGACCACTGGCAAACGCTGAGCGACGCGTAAAACCTAGAGCAGCCTACTCACATGCCAACTTTAGTTAATGCATAAACGGCGAACGTTGCCAACCAATGCTCACCCTCATAGTGCCCGCTAAAGACATAACGGAATCCGACTTGGGCGTGCGCTTTTGCCGCCTCTAATAAAATTTGCTTCCGCGGATCATCATCACCTAGGGCCGACGCAACGCCCTGCAAGCACCAAGCTCGCGAAAGGTCCAATCCAGCCAGGTGCACAATCTTCCCGTCGGTCACGTCAGAAACCTCTACCGGTTGCAATAAGCGGTGGTCATTGGACTGGCCCAAACTGGGCATAAAGGCTTTTAGCCATGCGGAAAAAGCCTTTGGGTCGAGCACCCGCCGCATCAAATCAGCTTCATTTAACCCCGCCGAGAAAAAATCTTCACCAGATGGTTCGTAATTGGAAGGATAATCAACGTCGTTCAAGTAATAGTCTCGACTTCGTTCCAAAACCAATTTCTCAAGCTCTTGATTACCCACGGCCCGCGCGTAATCAAGTGTCTGGCCCAATGCAAAAGCCGTATCAGGATGCACACCGGTACGAATCGGATAGGCGAGCTTGGGCAAATAGTCGCTGATTCGCTCAAGCAAGATCTTTTCTAATGGCTGCAGGTTGGCCCTCCATTGATTGCCCTGAGCGTCATCCCACTCTTTTAGTTCCGCCATTAACCGGAAAGCCCAAGCCCAACCATACATTCGCTCAAAACTTCGATTCTGCTTCATCGCAAAATATTCAGCCTCCTTGGCTAAATTCTCAGCGGAAAGATGCTCATTGAGTTTCGCACGGATCTCGGCCATCCGTGGATGGTTCGGATAGAGTCGAAGCAAACGCACCAACATCCAGTGCCCGTGAATACTACTGTGCCAATCAAAACACCCATAAAAAGCTGGGTGCATCTCCTTCGGCGATTGCACGGACTGGGCATCAACCATCACGTTGGATGGTTTATTCGGAAATTCCTGATCCATTCCCTGCAACGCCAAATCAGCAAATGCGGAGACTTGCGTTTCAGTTAGAGGATCCCCCAGTTTAGGTAAATCCGCCTCTTGGGCAATGGAAACGTCAATGTGCATCATAAAAACAGCCAGCAACAGGATAAATCGAATCCGCATAACGCTCCCCTTAAAAAACCTACCTACGCAGCGAGCTAAAAAAATCAGCAACCTTCCAACCACCGGGCTCCTGACAAAATTAGACTGGCAGGGCTTTTCCTCACCAGTCAAAATATCAGAAGCGGCGATGAGCGACTCAAATATTTTTGAACGCCAACCGATTAGCTGATAGACTTTGCCAGTATCTCACCGAACCTTCCTTTTTTCTACCTGCCTCCACCGCTGCAGTGACTCGAAAAAGCAACCCATTTACCGACTTGCTCGGTCTGGATTTCGTAGCCCCCAGCCATTTCCAATTGCTGGGCCTCGATCCCACGGTGACGGACCGTCTTATTATCAAGCAGGCAGCCGGAGCAACATTGGAAAAGCTGGGAAATAGCCCCACCAACAGTAAGGACTTGGAGAACTGGCGGTTGGTGCGACGGCGAATCAAATTGGCCTATCAGTGCCTTTCCGATGATGTTCGCAGGGAGGAATATTTAAAGCATTGGTCGCCCCCCCAAGAAAAACATGAGATGCCACCGCCCGCCGCGCAAAATGAAGGGACTCGGACACACACGCCGCAGAATGAAAATGATGGAAAGGCGACCTCCAACACGCCAGCCGAAATTCCTATGGCGATTCCCTTGGCGATTCCCATGGCGGAAGTTTTAGAAGAAGAGCCAAAGGATTACTCAGTTGCTGAATCGCCACCAACCCCACCAATCTTGGTGCTG